>JBCCLN010000052.1:0-19954 GCA_039026865.1 Bacteroidota bacterium
ATAATATTTTATATAAGCAGCTGAATAGTAACATGGAATTATTCACCACAAATAGTGGCGGGTAGATTTAAGTAATTAATTTATCCGTAGTTGAATAGAATCCTTTGAAAAACCTGCCTTTTGACCCAACTCTTCGTTACTCAAAATCTCAAAAGCATCATTTACGGCCAGTAAACTACGTTTTTGAAATTCTGAAAGCCTCGATTTGAACCAAAAATCCAGTTTTGCAAAGGATTCTAATATTCATACTGAATTATTTTTGATTACTCAAATTTGGGGAACGAATGTTGCTATCTCATTCGAAATATTTTCTATTCGTCGTGTTACCTCATATCAATGAATAATACCCAAGTTTTTCAGGTTAATGCTTTAGGAAAACTGCATCTTTAGTGAGAAAATGATTAGCTCATAGAGCGTGCTTTTTTGAAATTTTGATAAGCTTATCATAATGCAATTTATTTCGGAGTTTCTGATGAAAGACAACAAAACCATTTCATTCAATTTCAATTCATTCGAAAAGTCAAATGGATTTTTGAAAAAATTGAAACGACAATCCCAAAAGATAGATTTGATTTGATTCCGTCTTTCGCTAAAAACTACTCTGTGAACATGAACAAGATTATTTCGTCTATTCTTAAGAAAAGATGATTTAGATATTCTCAAAAGAAGAGTCCTTTAGATCTCTCATTTTATTTATATATCAATTTTTATATCAGGCCTCTCCCATCGTACCGCCAAAATTCAGCGGGAATTTTGGCACTTCTCCAGTTTGCTTAACCTCACCAAAAGTTGACTCATATTTATTTATATTATCTTCTAAAGCAGTAAGCAATCTTTTCGCATGCTCTGGGGTAATAACAATCCTGGATTTCACTTTAGCTTTAGGAACACCGGGCATAAGTCTAATAAAATCAATCACAAACTCACTGCTAGAATGCGCAATCATGGCCAAATTTGAATAAACGCCCTCAGCTGTTTCTTCAGAGAGTTCTATGTTGATTTGATTATTTGACTTCTGTTCTTCCTTTTTGCTACTATCGCTCATTGTTATTACGCTTCAACTTCCCTGGATTCGAACTGTTTTCTTGAAGCAACCAAGCTTTGGTATTCTTCCTCAGAATTCACAATATAATTGCCAAACTTCCTAACACCAGTTCCAGCAGGGATCAGATGGCCTACGATTACATTTTCTTTTAGACCCATTAACGTATCAGCTTTACCTTTAATAGAAGCCTCACTAAGTACTTTTGTTGTTTCCTGGAATGATGCAGCCGAAATAAAGCTTTCAGTCCCTAGTGAAGCCTGGGTAATACCTTGTAAAGTAGGTTTACCCGTAGCCGGCTCAGCATCTCTTACTTGAATTAGCTTCATATCCCTACGCTTAAGGCTTGAAATTTCATCTCTTAGAGATCTTGCATCTATGATCTGCCCGGCTTTAAAGTTGGAAGAATCTCCCGAATCTACTACCACCTTCTTATCTAAAATACTATCATTCTCTTCCATGAATGCAAACCTGTCAACTAATTGATTGGTCAAGAAGCTCGTGTCACCAGCATTTTCAATGATTACTTTTTGCATCATTTGTCGTACTATCGCCTCAATGTGTTTATCATTGATTTTCACGCCTTGCAAACGATAGACCTCCTGAATTTCATTCACAAGATATTCCTGAACTGCTGTGGGCCCCTTAATTTTTAAAATATCCGCAGGCGTTATTGCTCCATCTGATAACGCATCACCTGCTCTCACATAATCATTATCTTGTACCAGGATATGTTTAGATAATGGAACCATATATCTCTTTTTCACTCCATCTTTGGATTCGATGTATATTTCTCTATTTCCTCGCTTGATTCCTCCATACTCAACAACCCCATCAATTTCACTTACTACAGCTGGATTAGAAGGGTTTCTTGCTTCAAATAGCTCGGTTACTCTAGGAAGACCTCCTGTGATATCTCTAGACTTACCGGTTTTTCTTGGAATTTTTGCAAGTACTTGGCCTGCTTTGATCTTATCCCCTTCTTCAAGTGCAAGGTGAGCCCCTACTGGGATGTTATATGCTTTCTCTGTTATTCCTTCCTCATTAACAACCTCTATTGCCGGATTTTTCGTCTTGTCTTTTGTATCAATGATCACCTTTTCTCTGTGCCCGGTCTGTTCGTCAGATTCTTCTTTGAAAGTGACACCTTCAATAATAGAATCAAATGATGCGTTACCGTCAAACTCCGACATTATGACTGCATTGTAAGGATCCCAGAAGCACATTTCTTCTCCTTTCAAAACTTTATCTCCTTCTTTTACTTTCAATATTGCGCCGTAAGGAACGTAATTTGAGATCAACACTTTTTCTTTTTTCTCATCAAGTATTCTAATTTCACCAGATCTACCCATTACTACTTGAATTTTATTGCCATCCTCATCTGAGGATTTAACAGTTCTTAATTCATCAAATTCGATGATTCCATCGAATTTTGCTTTAATGTTCGCGTCTACCGCAATATTTGAAGCAGTTCCTCCTACATGAAATGTTCTTAATGTAAGCTGTGTTCCTGGTTCTCCAATAGATTGTGCTGCGATTACTCCAACCGCTTCTCCAACATGAGACATTCTACCTGTGGAAAGGTTTCTTCCGTAACATTTCGCACAAACTCCTTGTCTTGTTTCACACGTGAGGACAGATCTTATTTCTACCTCTTCCAGACTAGAGTTATCAATATATTCAGCAATCTCCTCAGTAAATTCCTTACCAGATGCAATGATTAACTCTTCACTGATAGGGTCATAAATATCGTGAACGGATACTCTACCTAAGATTCTTTCAGATAGCGCTTCTACAACCTCTTCATTATCCTTCAGAGCGGATACTGAAAGGCCTCTGAGAGTTCCGCAATCATCTTCGTTAATGACTACATCCTGTGCTACATCAACAAGACGTCTCGTTAAATATCCTGCGTCTGCTGTCTTAAGAGCAGTATCTGCGAGACCTTTTCGTGCTCCATGCGTTGAGATGAAATACTCTATTACATCAAGGCCTTCTTTAAAATTAGAAAGAATAGGGTTTTCAATAATTTCACCAACAGATCCTTGTAAGTTCTTTTGGGGTTTAGCCATCAAACCTCTCATTCCACCTAATTGGCGGATTTGCTCTCTAGAACCTCTTGCACCTGAATGCATCATCATGTAGATAGAGTTGAAGCCTTGATTGTCTTCTTCCATCTGAGTCATTAATGAATTGGTTAATTGAGAATTGGTTCTAGTCCAGATATCGATTACCTGGTTATAACGTTCGTTGTCTGTGATAAGACCCATTAGGTAGTTTTGCCAAACAGCATCCACTTCTTCTTTTGCTTGAGCCACCAGTTTCTCTTTCTCTTCTGGGATATTAATATTATCAAGTCCCATGGAAAGACCTCCTTGATAAGCCATTTTGAACCCAAGATCTTTAATGTCATCCAGGAAGTGCGCAGTTCTTGCCATTCCTGTGACCTTGAAAACAAATGCAATTATTTTCTGAAGCTTTTTCTTAGTGAGCAGCTCATCCACAAAACCTACTTCCTTCGGAACAGCCTCGTTAAAAAGTACCCTTCCAGCAATGGTTTCGATAATTTTAGTCTCTAACTCACCTTTTTCGTTTCGAACCTTGGTTCTCACTTTAATGTGTGCATGCTGGGAAACCTTTTTTTCATTTAACGCAATGACCACTTCTTCATGTGAGTAGAAGAGCTTACCTTCTCCTAAAACGTTCTCTTTGTCAGTACTTATTCGACCTTTAGTAATATAGTAAAGCCCCAATACCATGTCTTGAGATGGAACTGCAATAGGTGCTCCATTAGCAGGATTTAAGATATTGTGAGATGAGAGCATTAATAAAGACGCTTCAAGTATTGCTTCATGACCAAGAGGTACGTGTACCGCCATTTGGTCACCGTCAAAGTCAGCATTAAACGCCGTACATGCTAGAGGGTGAAGTTGAATCGCTTTCCCTTCAATAAGCTTAGGTTGGAATGCCTGAATACCTAACCTATGGAGTGTAGGTGCCCGGTTCAATAACACCGGGTGTCCTTTCAACACATTCTCAAGGATATCCCATACAACGGGGTCTTTTCTGTCTACGATCTTCTTCGCGGATTTTACGGTTTTTACAATTCCTCGTTCTATTAATTTTCGGATAATGAACGGCTTGAAAAGCTCCGCTGCCATGTTTTTTGGCAAACCACATTCATGCATTTTCAGCTCCGGACCCACAACAATTACGGACCGGCCGGAATAATCAACCCTTTTACCCAGTAAATTTTGACGGAATCGTCCCTGCTTACCTTTGAGCATATCGCTTAAGGATTTCAAAGCTCTATTACCATCTGATCTTACTGCGTTTACCTTTCTTGAATTATCAAAGAGTGAGTCAACCGCTTCCTGTAGCATTCTCTTCTCATTTCGAAGGATTACTTCTGGTGCTTTAATATCTATTAACCTTTTCAGACGATTATTTCTAATAATGACTCTTCGGTAAAGATCATTCAAATCAGATGTAGCGAATCGCCCTCCATCTAAAGGAACCAATGGTCGCAATTCAGGTGGAATTACTGGAACCATTTTAACGATCATCCACTCCGGCTTATTCTCTATTCTAGTCCTTGCATCTCTGAAAGCTTCTACCACTCGTAACCTTTTCAATGCTTCTGCTTTTCTCTGCTGAGATGTATCGGTTGCAGCTTGATGCCTTAATTCATAAGACAACTCATCAAGTTGAGTTCTTGCCAAAAGCATTTCTAACGCCTCCGCGCCCATTTTAGCTATAAACTTATTTGGGTCATCATCATCAATCATTTGATTTTCCCTTGGAAGCTTATCAAGAATGTCGAGATATTCTTCTTCTGTAAGAAAATCAAGCTTAGAGATACCGTCTTCTTCTTTTACTCCCGGTTGTATGACAATGTATCTCTCATAGTAGATGATTTGATCGAGCTTTTTGGTAGGAATACCCAATAAATATCCAATTTTATTAGGAAGAGATTTGAAGTACCAAATATGAGCTACTGGTACAACTAACTCAATGTGTCCCATACGCTCTCGACGAACTTTCTTTTCCGTCACCTCAACTCCACATCTATCACAAATGATTCCTTTGTATCGAATTCTTTTGTATTTCCCACAATGACATTCCCAGTCTTTTACCGGGCCAAAAATTCTCTCACAGAAAAGGCCACCCATTTCAGGCTTATAAGTCCGATAGTTGATGGTTTCAGGCTGTGTTACTTCCCCATGTGAGCTTTCGAGAATAGACTCCGGTGAAGCAAGACTAATGGTAACTTTCGAAAAATCGTTATGTATTTTTTTGTTTTTTCTGAACGCCATAATTTTATTAAATCTACCGACTTTAAAATCGGGTGAATAATTTGTTTTAATAATTTAATCTAAAGTGATTTCAAGAGCAAGGCCTCTTAGCTCATGAATCAATACATTAAATGATTCAGGAATATTTGGTTTGTTCATGTTTTCACCTTTCACTATCGCTTCATATGCTTTAGCTCTTCCGATTACGTCATCTGATTTGATTGTAAGAATTTCTTGAAGAACATTCGCTGCTCCAAAAGCTTCCAACGCCCAGACTTCCATTTCTCCAAAGCGCTGACCACCAAACTGAGCTTTACCACCTAATGGCTGTTGAGTAATAAGCGAATAAGGACCAATGCTTCTTGCATGCATCTTATCGTCCACCAAATGACCAAGTTTCAACATATAGATTACTCCAACTGTAACCGGTTGATCAAAGCGCTCACCAGTAAGTCCATCATAAAGGTAAGACCTACCGAAGTTCGGAAGCCCAGCTTCTTTCAATTCGTTCTGCACCTCTTCTTCGGTAGCTCCATCAAAAATAGGGGTAGCGTACTTTTTGCTAAGCTTTAGTCCAGCCCAACCTAATACGGTTTCGTAAATCTGACCGATATTCATCCTTGATGGCACTCCTAGCGGATTCAAAACAATATCTACCGGAGTTCCATCTTCCATAAACGGCATATCTTCTTCTCGTACAATCCTAGCCACCACACCTTTATTCCCGTGGCGTCCGGCCATCTTATCGCCTACTCTCAATTTTCGTTTTTTGGCTACATAAACCTTGGCCAACTGAACAATTCCTGCCGGTAACTCATCTCCGACCTCTAGTGTGAACCTCTTTCTCTTAAATTTACCTGAGATATCATTTCTATATCCAATGTAGTTTTTTACTAATTTGAAAATCAGATCGTCCGTTTTTTGATCTCCGGTCCAGTCTTCTATGATTAAATCCGAAATAAGGTTTGCTTCTTCTGGTACATTATAATTGCTCTCGTCTCTGTATTTATTTTTAGGAGGAAACAAATTCGCTTCAATGTTTTTTCTCGAATACTTAACTCCCTTACTCATCACCTCTTCACCGAATTTATGCTTAATTCCTTGACACGTTTCACCTTCCAGAAGCTCTGTAAGTTTATCGATCATTACTTCCCTAGCTTTAGTAAGCCGTTGACTGTATTTACTTTTAAGTAATTCAACTTCTTTCTTAGCTCTAGCACGCACGTCTTTATCTTTTTTGGGTCTAGAGAATAACTTCGTGTCAATTACTACTCCCTTTAGTGAAGGAGATGCTTTTAGCGATGCATCTTTTACGTCTCCAGCTTTATCACCAAAGATCGCTCGAAGTAATTTTTCTTCCGGTGTAGGGTCAGACTCACCTTTAGGAGTAATCTTACCAATAAGAATATCACCTTCTTTTATTTCAGCTCCTATTCTAATGATTCCATTTTCGTCAAGATTTTTAACAGCCTCTTCAGAAACATTTGGTATTTCACTGGTAAGCTCCTCCTCGCCTCTTTTCGTGTCTCTTACTTCAAGTTCAAATTCATCTATGTGAATAGAGGTAAAAATATCTTCTCTAACTACTCTTTCAGATATTACGATTGCATCCTCAAAATTGTAACCTTGCCAAGGCATAAAGGCTACCTGCATATTTATACCCAGCGCCAATTCACCTTGTTCCGTGGCAAATCCTTCACAAAGAGGCTGACCTGGCATCACACTATCTCCTTTTTTAACAATAGGTTTAAGATTAATACATGTATCTTGATTTGTTCTTCTAAACTTAACTAAGTCATATGTCACCGTTGACCTATCAAAGGAAATAATTGCCTCTTCCTCTGATAACTCATAATTAATCACTATTCGGGTTGCATCAACATACTTAATTCTACCAACTCCCTCGGCCCTGATGAGTACTCTTGAATCAAGAGCTACTCTTTGTTCTAAACCAGTACCTACAATAGGAGCCTGTGGCCTCATCAAGGGAACTGCCTGACGTTGCATGTTTGATCCCATCAACGCGCGATTGGCATCATCATGTTCAAGAAAAGGGATCATAGAAGCAGCAACAGATACAATTTGATTTGGCGCCACATCCATATAGCTTACCTCATTGTCTTCACATAAAGGAAAATCTCCCTCAAATCGGGCTTTAATTCTATTATTTAGAAAATCTCCCTCATCAGATAAAGGAGCGTTTGCCTGAGCAATATTATGTGTATCCTCCTCTTCAGCGGTTAAGTATTTTACATTTCCGGACATATCTACTTTACCGCTATTAACTTCCCGATAAGGAGTTTCTATAAATCCCATTTGGTTCACTTTAGCGTGAACACATAGAGACGAGATCAAACCTATATTAGGACCTTCAGGAGTTTCAATGGTGCAAAGTCTTCCATAGTGGGTATAATGAACATCTCTAACCTCGAATCCGGCCCTTTCTCTCGAAAGGCCACCGGGGCCTAAAGCTGACATTCTTCTTTTATGAGTAACCTCAGCCAATGGATTGGTTTGATCCATAAATTGGGACAACTGATTTGTTCCAAAGAACGAATTTATCACTGATGAGAGCGTGCGAGCATTTATAAGATCGACAGGTTTGAAATCTTCATTGTCTCTCACGTTCATTCTCTCTCTAATAGTTCTGGCCATCCTAGCAAGACCTACTCCAAATTGAGAATATAGCTGCTCCCCTACTGTTCGGACTCTTCTATTGCTTAAATGATCAATATCATCGACCACTGCTTTGCTATTGATAAGACCAATCAGATATTTAACAATTAATATAATATCCCCTGTAGATAACACCCTACGTTCCCAATCTTGATCTATATTCAATTTTTTATTAATTCTATATCTTCCGACTTCCCCAAGATCATATCTTTTATCAGAGAAGAATAAGCTTGTGATAATATCGCGTGCGGTTTGCTCATCAGGCGCCTCTGTATTTCTCAACTGACGATAAATCTGCTCAACCGCTTCTTTCTCTGAGTTAGAATTGTCTTTTTGAAGCGTATTATAAATAATAGAATACTCGGCTATATTAACGTCCTTTCGGTGTAATATAATAGATTTTGTACCAGAATTTAAGATTGTTTGAATGTCTTTCTCTTCTATAATGCTATCGCGTTCTAAGACAACTTCGTTTCTATCTATAGACACAACCTCTCCTGTGTCTTCATCAACAAAATCTTCTGTCCAGGTTCTTAATACTCTTGCTGCAAGCCTTCTACCGGTAATTTTCTTGAGTTCTTTTTCAATAGCTTCAATTTCTTCAGAAAGTCCAAACAAATCAAGAATTTCTTTATCAGATCCATACCCAATAGATCTTAGAAGGGTGGTAATTGGAAACTTTTTCTTTCTATCTATATAAGCGTACATCACGTTATTTACATCGGTAGCAAATTCGATCCAAGAACCTTTGAACGGAATAATTCTCGCGCTATATAGTAATGTGCCATTGGTATGTTTACTTTGGGCAAAAAATACTCCGGGAGACCTATGTAATTGTGAAACAATAACTCGCTCTGCTCCATTAATCACAAAAGACCCTTTTTCTGTCATGTAAGGGATATTACCCAGGAAAACTTCTTGCTCTATGGTTTCAAAGTCTTCATTTTCTTCATCATTACAGAGTAAACGAAGCTTTGCTTTTAACGGTACAGAATAAGTTAATCCTCTTTCAATACATTCTTGAATGCTGTATTTGGGTGGATCTACTGTATAATCAACAAATTCCAACACAAAGTTTTCTCTGGAGTCCGTGATAGGAAAATTTTCCATGAATACCTTGTATAGTCCTTCACCTTCTTTTCTTTCAGCAGGTGTGTCAAGTTGGAAAAAATCGATAAAAGATTTTAGCTGAACATCCAGAAAATCTGGATAATCAATCACTGATTTAATGGAAGAGAAATTCATTCTTCCGTTATTATTATTAACCAAAGTTTATGGAGTTTAATTTGAAAAATACAAAGAGTTTTAGCTTCACATACAAACAGGAAAAGACCTGATCTCGATAACGTTATCGAGAGCCAGGCCCAGTATTCTTTTGTTATATCTATCGCTTACTTTAATTCTACTTCAGCACCAGCTTCCTCAAGCTGTTTTTTAAGACCTTCTGCTTCGTCTTTATCTACTCCTTCTTTTACTGCTTTGGGAGCATTATCTACGAGTTCTTTCGCTTCTTTGAGTCCTAAACCTGTAAGCCCTTTAACAAGCTTCACTACGGCAAGCTTGGCCCCACCAGGAGATTTGAGGACTACATCGAAGGATGATTTTTCTTCAACACCACTATCTGCAGCTCCATCAGCACCACCTGCAACCATTACGGGCGCTGCCACAGCTGCAGGCTCAATACCGTACTCATCTTTAAGTATATTCGCTAATTCGTTAACCTCTTTAACTGAAAGGTTAACTAATTGCTCTGCAAAATCTTTTAAGTCCGCCATTTCGATTAATTATTAAATCTGTTTTAAATTTTATTCTCTTTCTGAAAGTGTTTTAACAATACCAGCCAATTTCTGTTCCCCACTCTGAAGGATTGAAAGAACATTGTTTGCAGGAGATTGTAATAATGTAATTACATCACCAATAAGTTCTTGCTTGGACTTAAGGCTGGCTAGTGCACCAAGATGGTCTTCGCCGATGAACAAATCTGAATCTATTGAAGCAGCTTTGAATTTAGGCCTATCTTTGGAGTCTTCCTTCTTGAAGTCCTTAATAATTTTCGCGGGAACGTTAGCGGTTTCATTAACAAACATGACTCCGGAGGTTCCTTTCATTACATCATAAAGCGATGAAAAATCTCTATCTACGTTATCGAGAGCCTTTTTTATCAATGTATTTTTAACAAGCTTGTATTCTACTCCCTTTTTGAAACACATTTCCCTAAACTTATTAACCTCAGCTACAGTAAGTCCTGAAGTATCAGTTATATAAAAGTGATCAGTAACCTTTATTTTTTCTGTAAGGTCGTTTATTAATTGTGCTTTTTCTTCCCGTGTCATAACTGATCAAATACTAGCTATGCTATTTTTATCAATAGAAATACTCCTACTCATTGTACTCGATAGCGTTATAGATTTAAAATATGTTCCTTTTGCAGAAACGGGTTTCAACTTAGATACTGTTTGAATCATCTCAAGTATATTTTCCTTTATCTTTTTCGCGTCAAAAGAAACTTTGCCTACACTTGTATGAATAATTCCAAATTTATCTACTTTAAAATCAATCTTACCTGCTTTAATATCCTTTACAGCTTGAGCTACATCCATCGTCACAGTACCAGACTTTGGATTTGGCATTAATCCTCTAGGACCTAATATCCTTCCTAGTCTACCAACTTGTGCCATTACAGTTGGCATAGTAATAATTACGTCGATATTTGTCCATCCACCTTCAATTTTTTTGATGTATTCATCTAATCCAACATGGTCTGCACCTGCATCTTTAGCTTCTTGCTCTTTGTCAGAAGTACAAAGAACAAGAACCTTTACATCTTTACCTACCCCATGAGGCAATGAAACAACACCTCTTACCATCTGATCTGCCTTCTTAGGATCTACTCCCAAGCGAATGTCTATATCTACAGATGCATCAAATTTTGTAAAGGTGATTTTCTTTACTAATGTTGCCGCTTCATCCAGAGAATATTCCTTACCGGCCTCTAAAAATTCTTGAGTCTTCCTTTGATTTTTAGTTAATTTACTCATATTGGAAACTTTACTCTACCCAAGGAACCTTGCCTGAAACTCTAACACCCATACTTCTCGCTGTACCTGCCACTACTTTCATTGCCGATTCAATATTAAACGCATTAAGATCGGGCATTTTTGTTTCAGCAATATCCTTTACTTGATCCCAGGTTACTGATCCTACTTTGTTCCTATTTGGCTCCGAAGAACCTTTTTTAATGTTTGCAGCCTCCATGATTAAAGAAGCCGCAGGAGGTGTTTTAATTACAAAATCAAAAGACTTGTCAGCATAGATTGTAACAACAACCGGTAAAAGTTGTCCTGGCTTATCTTGTGTACGTGCATTAAATTGTTTGCAGAAATCCATGATATTTAGTCCTTTAGCTCCAAGCGCAGGACCAACAGGCGGAGAAGGATTAGCTGCTCCACCCCGAATCTGCAACTTCAAATAACCTGTTATCTCTTTAGCCATCTGCCTAATTAATCTTCTTTTTCCACTTGTACATAGTTCAGTTCTACAGGGGTATTCCTTCCAAAAATCTTAACTGTAACGTTAAGCTTTTTACGGTCCTCAAATACTTCCTCTACCGTTCCTGTAAAGCCGCTGAAAGGGCCATCCATAACCTTAACACTTTCACCTACTATGAAAGGAGTATCGAGTTTTTCTTCATATTCTTCTACTTCATCTACTTTACCTAAAATTCTGTTTACCTCTGATTGTCGTAAAGGCAATGGATCTTTAGTTGTACTTGTACCGGTAGCACTTAAAAAACCTATAACGTTAGGGATTAAGTTTTTATTTGTGATTAAGTGTTGGACCTCACCGTTGGTGAAATCAGCTTGGATCAATACATAACCTGGAAAGAAATTTCTTTCTCTGACTCGCTTCTTTCCATTTCTCATTTCGTAAACTTTTTCCGAAGGAATAAGCACTTGAGGAATAAATTCTGTCATTTTTTGACGAGTGACTTCATTTTCTATTGCCTCCTTAACTTTTCTTTCTTTACCGCTGACCGCCCGAACCACATACCATCTATGTTCCATCTTTACCTTGAATTATAGCTCTTCATATATAAATTCCATGAGATTTTCAAAGACATAATCGATTACACCTATTATTAAAGCAAAGATTAATGATGCGACTAACACTAAAATTGCGCTGTTTTGTAGGTCACTGTACTTAGACCACGAAACTTTTCTAGCAAGCTCTTCATAGGATTCTTTAAAAAAAGTAACTATTTTAAACATATTAATCATTAGCTGTGTGCACGGGAGGAGGGACTCGAACCCCCAACCAACGGTTTTGGAGACCGCTACTCTACCAATTGAGCTACACCCGTAAAAATGCAGCTATCAAAAGAAATGCAAATTTAAAGTAATCAATTTGTATAACCAAATCCTGAAACAAAATCATGCTTCAGGATAATTATTTCTTAATCAAGAATTTCAGTTACCTGGCCTGAACCTACTGTTCTTCCACCTTCCCTAATCGCAAATCTCAAGCCTTTCTCAAGAGCAATTGCATTAATAAGGTTTACTTCAATGGTAACGTTATCACCCGGCATCACCATTTCGATATTCTCAGGAAGTTTGATTTCACCAGTTACGTCTGTTGTTCTTACATAGAATTGAGGTCTATATTTATTAAAGAATGGAGTATGTCGACCACCTTCTTCTTTTGAAAGAACGTAAACTTCAGCTTTGAAATGAGCATGAGGAGTAACCGAGCCTGGTTTGCAAATAATCATCCCTCTTTTGATGTCAGATTTTTCGATACCTCTTAAGAGAAGTCCAACATTATCACCTGCCTCTCCTCTGTCTAATATCTTTCTGAACATCTCCACTCCAGTTACAGTGGACTTCAAATCTTCAGCCCCCATTCCAATGATATCAACAGCTTCACCAGAATTTATGACTCCTCTCTCAATACGACCAGTTGCCACAGTTCCTCTACCTGTGATTGAGAATACATCTTCAACTGGCATCAAGAAATCTTTGTCTATTGCTCTTTCCGGGAGTGGAATATATTCATCCACTGCAGTCATCAATTCTTCAATTTTTTCCACCCACTTAGCCTCCCCATTAAGTCCACCAAGTGCTGATCCTTGAATCACCGGAACATCATCTCCTGGGAAATCATAATCAGAAAGAAGTTCTCTGATCTCCATTTCAACTAATTCAAGAAGTTCAGGATCATCAACCAAGTCAACTTTATTCATGAAAACTACCAAGGCAGGAACACCAACTTGTCGTGATAAAAGAATATGTTCTCTGGTCTGTGGCATAGGACCATCCGTTGCAGCTACAACAATGATCGCTCCATCCATTTGCGCAGCCCCTGTAACCATGTTTTTTACATAATCAGCATGCCCAGGACAGTCTACGTGGGCATAGTGACGATTTTCTGTTTGGTATTCGATATGTGAGCTATTAATCGTAATCCCTCGTTCTTTTTCTTCCGGGGCGTTATCAATTGCAGAAAAATCTTTTACTTCTGCAAGTCCTTTGGACGCCAGCACTGCAGAAATTGCAGCCGTTAATGTTGTTTTACCGTGATCTACGTGCCCAATTGTACCAATGTTTACATGTGGTTTAGAACGATCAAAGGTTTCCTTAGCCATATTTGATAATCTTCGGTTTTAGTTTAAAATTAATTTAATGTTAATTATTCTATTTGATTATTAGTTGTTCTTACGTTTCTATTTATCAGTATACCTACCACTGAAGAGAGCCAATGAGGGGATTTGAACCCCTGACCTCTTCCTTACCAAGGAAACGCTCTACCCCTGAGCTACATCGGCTTGCTTTTATGCCTTTACGGGTCAGTAATAATTAATAAAAAGATGAAAACCTGTAACGAATCTCAAAGTTAGATTTGATATAGATAAGTAAAGCTCATTTCACAGCCAAAATGTCATTATCTATTACATATTTAGCCACGACAAAACAAGTTATCACTTTGCTTAACAATTACACCTGTTTCTCTTGTAGAAACATTTTAATAATTAAAATATGCTCATAGTCGAACTTTTTCGACTTTTGAGCGGGTGACGAGGCTCGAACCCGCGACCTACAGCTTGGAAGGCTGTCGCTCTACCAACTGAGCTACACCCGCTTATGTGGGGAGAGCAGGATTCGAACCTGCGAAGGAATACACCAACAGATTTACAGTCTGTCCTCGTTGGCCGCTTGAGTATCTCCCCTCAATTCTAAGAACTATACCAGATCACCCCTTGAAAAAGGACTGCAAAAGTATGTGCTTTTTCCTGACTAATCAAATTTCATTATTACAGAAAAGTAGAGTATTAATGTCATTTATCTTTGGATTTCTTTCGAAATAATTTTCGTTTCCTCAAGACAATGAAAATTTCTCCTGTACATATCTATTCATATTTTTGAAAGTCCATTTGAGTTACTGCTACCGATGAAAGAGATAATAATCAACAAGAACAAGAAATTTACTGTAAACAGACAAAATGATCAGTTATTGGTCAATGGAGCATTTTCTAACTACGTAATTGAGAAATTGTCGGAAAGTTCTTTTAAAGTATATAGTGATTTTGCTATTCACACAGTTGAAGTCATCTATCAACAAAGAAAGAAAATGATACTTTCGGTGAATAATAGACCAATAAATGTAGAAATCATGGATCAAATGGATCAGGTTTTAGCTGAGCTGGGTATGGACTCTACCAAAATCTCTGCTATATCTGAAGTTAAGGCTCCAATGCCAGGATCTATATTAGATATTATGGTAGAAGAAGGGAAAGAGGTCCGAAGTGGGGATCAGTTGGTTATCCTAGAAGCAATGAAAATGGAAAATGTGATTAAATCTCCCGGTGATGGTTTAATAGATAAGATTCACGTTTCGCTAAAACAAAGCGTGGAAAAAAATCAGGTACTTATATCTTTTAAGTAGAAGGAATTCAATCCTTCTATATTTGTCTGATTGGTTTTCGAACATCTTAATTATGAGCTATAAAAGAGTACTTCTGAAATTAAGTGGAGAAGCCCTTATGGGCGAAAAACAACATGGAATTGATTCACAAAGATTGACTCAGTATGCGAAAGAAATTAAATCAGTAGTTGACAGTGGTGTAGAAGTAGCTGTGGTCATTGGTGGTGGCAACATATTTAGAGGGGTAGAAGCGGAAGCTAGTGGAATTGATCGGGTTCAAGGAGATTATATGGGTATGCTTGCAACCGTGATCAATGCGATGGCACTACAAAGCATGTTTGAAAAAAATGGTATGTATACCAGACTTATGTCTGGACTCAAAATGGAACAGGTTTGTGAACCATTTATCAGAAGAAGGGCGATCAGACATTTAGAAAAAGGAAGAGTGGTTATTTTCGGAGCTGGAATTGGTAATCCCTATTTTACAACCGACTCTACCGCAAGTTTAAGGGCAATTGAAATAGAGGCAGATGTGGTTTTAAAGGGAACCAGGGTAGATGGAGTATACTCTGCAGATCCGGAGAAAGATCCAAACGCAGAAAAATATGAAAAAATTACTTTTCAAAAAGCTTACGAAAACAACTTGAATATTATGGATATGACCGCATTTACGTTATGCCAAGAAAATAATCTTCCTATCATCGTATTTGATATGAACCAGGGGGGCAATCTTACTAAAATCATAGCTGGAGATAATACGGGAACACTTATTCACTAAACACCATGGAAGAGATTGAGATCTACTTAGCAACTGCTGAAGAAATGATGGAAAAAACCATCTATCATACCAAAAATGAATTCTCTAAAATAAGAGCTGGAAAAGCCATGCCAAGCATGGTGGAAGGAATAGACGTGGAATATTATGGAAATATGACACCTCTGAACCAAGCTGCCGGGGTTACTACACCGGATGCTCGAACCATAAGTATAAAACCTTGGGAAAAAAACATGCTCCTTGAAATTGAAAGAGCTATTATCAATAGCAACCTAGGGTTTAATCCACAAAATGATGGAGAACAAATACGTATCAATATTCCACCATTAACTGAAGAAAGGAGGTTACAGCTTGTAAAACAAGTAAAAACTGAGGCCGAAAAAGGAAAAATAAGCATTAGAAATGCTCGAAAAGAAACCAATGATTCGTTGAAGAAAATCGATGGCGTATCTAAAGATCTTATTAAGGATGCTGAAGATAGCGTTCAGAAACTTACAGATAAATATACCGCCAAGATAGATCAGTTAGTACAAACTAAAGAAAAGGATATTATGACGGTCTAGTTCATGCTAAACTTTTTCCTCTCAATTATAAATCTGATTTCAGAAATGAAAAGTAATTAGTGTTCGTTACTCAAAATTTCAAAAGCCTTACTTATGACCAATAAACTACGTTTTTGAAATTCTGAAAGCCTCGATTTGAACTAAAAGTCCAGTTTTGCAAAGGATTCTTCTAGCAATAAACAGTTATTGTCAGCCGAAAAGTGTACACGTCGCTGGAATGAACAGTTTAATGATTTTGATGTGACGATATAATTATTTTTGAAAGTGTATGTTTTTCTGACTCAAGATGTAATATCTCCACTTTTAGGTCACGGATCTTATCTGCCATTTTGTATTCTCCGATCGTAGTGCCAAATAATAATAGGCATTTAGTTCCTATTTAGTAAACTTATTCTAAATCTAATCATTATAGTAATATTATGATAGACATAAAATTAATTATGTAGGATATAAACACAAAAATAGGGACCCGGGAGGGTCCCTTTTATGGATGGGATAATCGTAACCTAACCTAACCGAAATATACGTGCCTTTGCACGTCTCACCCCATCCAATTCACCTAATCACCATATAACTATACGTAATAAACACAAATAGGATCAAGAAGGTTTGACACATTTTTATGTCAAGAGATAGACAAAGGAATTGGAATCTGTTTAACTTATGTCCAGCACAATTTTGACCAGCTTAATTTGGTACTCTAATATTACCACATGCAACAAATAGTCATTATTGGCAATGGAATTGCCGGTATTACAGCAGCACGACACATACGGAAACTTTCCAATAACGAAATCATGGTGATTTCAGGAGAAACCAACTATTTTTTTTCCAGAACTGCACTCATGTATATCTACATGGGGCATATGGAATTTAGGCATACAAAACCATATGAAGATTGGTTTTGGAAAAAAAATAAAATAGCACTCAAAAAGGATTGGGTTTCAATTATTGATTTTGATAGTAAAAAAATTTATTTGGATAAAGGTTCTGACATAAGCTATGATACGCTTATTCTCGCCACTGGAAGCCTATCCAACAAATTTGGATGGCCAGGACAAGATCTCGAAGGCGTCCAGGGACTCTATTCTTACCAAGACCTGGAACTCATGGAAAAAAATACCAAAAACGTTAAAAAGGCGGTTATTCTAGGTGGTGGTTTAATTGGTGTTGAAATGGCTGAAATGCTTCACAGCAGAAATATATCTGTTACCTATTTAATCAGGGAAAAGCATTTTTGGGGAAATATACTCCCTGTAGAAGAGGCTACAATAGTAGATCGTCATTTGATAAAACATGGAATAGACCTAAGACAGGAAACAGAATTGGCAGAAGTATTTGATGATGGCGGTGGAAGGGTGAGAGGAATAAAAACCAAATGCGGTGACGAAATTGAATGTCAATTCGTTGGATTAACTGTAGGAGTACATCCTAATATCGATCTGGTAAAGAATTCAAGAGTGGAGACAGACAGGGGTATTCTTGTGGACGAAAATTTAGAAACAAGTGTATCGGGAGTATATGCAATCGGGGATTGTGCACAGTTGAGGATTCCCCCACCAGGTAGAAGACCAATTGAGGCTGTTTGGTATGTCGGAAGAATGATGGGTGAAACAGTAGCCAAAACAGTAACGGGCACTACAACAAAATATCGGCCGGGTATTTGGTTTAACTCAGCAAAATTCTTTGATATCGAACATCACAACTACGGTACCGTTACCCCTACTTGCCCAGATGATTGCCACGAATTTTATTGGCAATGTGCAGATAATGAAAAATGTATTAAAATAATTTATAAAATAGATTCACTAGAAGTGAAGGGCGTTAATCTCTTCGGCTTACGAAACAGGCACGATGTATGGGATCGCTGGCTGAGAGAGAAAAGGTCGCTAGATTATGTGATGCAACATCTTCCAGAAGCTAATTTTGATCCTGAATTTTACACGCATTGGGAAGGGGACATTCAAACAAAGTTCAATCAACAATTTCCTAACAAAAAAATCTCTGTTCGTAAAAAAGGATTCTTTGAAAAACTATTTGCCTAGTCATGAAATTAATCAGGTATATCGGACTTATTTTATTCGTATTTTCTTTAGGACTGTTTCTTATCAGCTTTTTCATGTCTTCTTATCGGCTAACTGAGCAAATCTTTACTCATGTGGTCAAAGAAGAGCATCAGGAATTATTGAGAGATCCGTACACGGACTTGTTTGAGAAGGAATTCAGTCTAAGCATTTCCTTTGTTAATGAAATAAAAGCAGGTATTGAAAGAGTAAATAATAAGGCAAGGGCCAATCAAGAATGGGAAAAAGTAATCTATGATGACTACGCCAGCACTTTGTCTAGAGCTTCTATAACCGGAGTTATTCCTACTAATAAAACTTTATTTTTTATATTAATATATGTAATTGGAGTAATAGGAGCGTTCATGTTTATTATCCCCCAGGTCAACCTGAGTGGACCCCCTGGAATTAAAAATAATCGTATATTCCTTCACACATTAAACAATAGAGGTTGGATAGGAATAGTCACAGGATTTCTTCTCATTGGATTTTACATTCTCCTTTATTTTTTCCCTGCTTATATAACAAATTGGATCATAGTGGTGGATCCTCTACAAAAGCTAATCAACCCTGAAGCCTCTGCAAGCCAGTGGTTCCTCTATGGTTTTCTTTACACTTTCGCAGTTATAGTAATGGGGATAAGAATGATTATTAAGTACCGTCACAGCAAGTACCAAGTACTCAGGACTTCTTCTGTCATGTTCTTTCAGCTAGCATTTGCTTTTCTGATTCCTGAGATACTTGTGAGGTTAAATCAACCTTACTTCGATTTCAAAAATATGTGGCCCTTAGATTACGACTTTTTCGATGCTTGGCACATCAATACATTGACGCAATCTGGTGGATTAGGGATTTTCATGTTTGCGTGGGGTGTTACACTATTTGTCATAGGCGTTCCTGTCTTTGTTTATTTCTTCGGCAAAAGATGGTACTGTTCATGGGTATGTGGGTGCGGAGGTCTGGCCGAAACCGCAGGAGATCCATTTAGACAGCTCTCAGATAAGTCTACGGAAGCCTGGCAAATTGAGCGATTTCTTATTCATGGTGTCTTAGTCTTTGGAATCTTGATGACCGTACTTGTGCTCTATAACTTCTTTGGCGGGGACTTTTACTTTAGCGTAAATAAATGGACAGTTTTGGGAATTGTAACCATTATTGGAATAGGTCTATACTTCATTCATCGCAGAAAATCTCCAGAAATGTCTGGAAAAAAAATCAGAAATGTGGTAATTGGCATTGTTGGCTTTTTTGCTTTGGGAGTCATATTTAGTGAAGTTTCGGTATTCGCTAAATACATGCCAATAGACGAAAATAATTTTAATCTTTCCAGTGGAAATATTCGTACCATTTATGGTTTTATGATCGGTTCCATGTTTTCCGGTGTTATAGGAACAGGATTCTATCCTTTTATGGGAAATCGCGTTTGGTGCCGTTTTGGATGTCCGCTTGCTGCATATCTAGGGCTTATTCAACGCTTTAAATCCAAATTTCGAATAACCACAAATGGAGGACAATGTATTTCATGCGGTAATTGTTCAACTTATTGTGAAATGGGAATTGATGTAAGATGGTATGCGCAAAGAGGTCAAAACATCATTCGGTCTTCCTGTGTAGGTTGTGGC
>JBCCLN010000053.1:0-19703 GCA_039026865.1 Bacteroidota bacterium
AAATTAGACAATTTTAATAAAATCTAATTTCCATATATTTTATAATCAATCTATTAAGTAGCTGAATAGTAACGTTGTTCTCTCATTCGAAATCAATTACCTTATATTCAGTGTGTTACCTCATCTCACTAAATAACACCAGAATTTTCAGATTAATTAAAAAAGTTCATTGTCTGTTCTATCCCAATAGTGCAAAATGAGAAAATAGCTTCAATGGCTTTATCCATATGGCTTACTAATTCGTCCATTTCTTGCTTATTGAATGGACTTAAGACATAATCTACCTGCCTGCCTTTATAGAAATCATCTCCGACGCCAAACCTTAGTCTGGGATAATTGGCTCCGCCGGTGAGTTGCTCAATACTTTTAAGTCCGTTATGTCCACCGGCTGATCCTTTAGGCTTAAGTCTGATTTTACCATAAGGTAAGGCAATATCATCAGTGACAATCAATAGATTCTCTTTTGGAATTTTATTAATTTGTAAGTGATAATTTGTAGCTTTTCCACTTAGGTTCATGTAAGTAGTAGGCTTTATTAAGACCAAGGTTCTCCCTTTGAACTTTACCTCTGTTTTATAAGCAAGCTTATCTTGGATAAATTTTCCGCCTTTAGTATCTGCCAATCTGTCTACTATCAGAAACCCAATATTGTGTCGCGTGAGTTCGTATTCAGCTCCAACATTGCCGAGCCCTGTGATTAAGTACTTCATAACTAAGCAAAAAAAATCCCGACATAGAAGTCAGGATTTACCTAAAGTTTATTTCTAGTTTTAATCTTGAGCTTCTTTATTCTCTTCTAACTCTTCATCCGTTTTTCCTCGTAGTGCCCTTGGCACTTCCATGCCGACCAGAGTTACTAATGGACTGTTTAATATTTCATATTCTCCAGCTTCCAGTTCACCTACTTTCACCGATTTCCCAAGACCCAGGTTAGATACATCAACCTCTATAACTTCTGGCATATGTTTAGGTAGTGCCTTGATTTGAAGATATTTCATCTTTCTAATAAGCTTACCACCTTGTTGGATACCAGGGGCATTTCCCATAGGTCTAACCGGAATGTCCATTTTAATAGGCTTACCTCTGAAAAGTTGTAAAAAATCGGCATGCATGATGATTTCACTTACAGGATGAAACTGAATATCCTGAAGAATCGCTTCTAGTGGTTCAGGTTCTCCTTCTATAACTAACGAAACGAAATGCGCCTCATTGGTGTAAACTATTTCTCTAAACAAGATCATTGGCGAATAGAAGTGAATTTGTTTCTCACCGCCGTAAACAACGCATGGCACCATTCCCTCCTCTCTCAAGCGTTTTGCTTCTGTTTTGCCAAGATTTGCTCTTTTATACCCTATAATCTCAACAGTTTTCATAATTGACTACATTTAAATGATTATTGATTACTTTATAAATAGTGAGCTAATTGACTCGTGATTATGAATTTTTTTAATTGCCTTTGCAAAAAGCTCCGCCACAGTCAATACTTTAATTTTTGAAGAACCGCTTTTTTGAGGAATGGTATCTGTGATAATAAGCTCCTCCAGGGCAGATTCTTCAATTTTTTGATGTGCTTCTCCAGATAATACTCCATGAGTAGCAATAGCTCTTACAGATTTTGCCCCTTTTTTCTTGATAATAGTTCCAGCCTTACTCATTGTTCCAGCCGTATCTACAAGGTCGTCCACTAAGACCACGTCTTTTCCTCTTACATCTCCGATAACTTGCATAGATGCGATTTCATTTGCTCGTTTTCTGTGCTTGTCACACACCACCATGTCTACTTCAAAATACTTAGCATATGCCCTGGCTCGTTGAGTTCCTCCGACATCAGGTGAGGCTATAATTAAATTCTCTAGGCTAAGATGTTGAATATATGGAACGAAGATAGCAGAAGCGTCCAGATGGTCAACAGGGATATCAAAAAAGCCTTGAATTTGACCTGCATGAAGGTCACAGGTCATGATTCTATCTGCTCCAGCCGAAGTAAGCACGTTTGCTGCTAGCTTTGCTGCAATTGAAACTCTTGGCTTATCTTTTCGGTCTTGCCGAGCATATCCATAGTAAGGAACGACAACGGTAACGTATTTTGCACTAGCCCTTCTCGCCGCATCTATCATCAATAATAGCTCCCAAATATTATTTGCAGGTGGTATAGTGGATTGCAAGAGGAAAACATCACAACCCCTTACTGATTCAGTAAAATGAAATCCCATTTCGCCATCGCTAAACGTTTCCTTTTTGCAAGAACCAAGCTGGCAACCAAAGTTAAAAGCTATTGAATGTGCAAGTGTATTAGTTACTGACCCAGAAAATATTTTTACTAATGACATGAGAAAAAACAGAATAAATATGTCATTTCGAGAAATTTCCCTATTCTAATTGATTATAGATTTGTAACTTATTTACTATTGAACATTTACAATCTCTGTCATTACCATTTTATGATCTTGATTTATAAAGATTCAATTTTCGAAATGACGTTATCTATTGTCATAGAAGTTGGCCTACTAGGGCTCGAACCTAGACTCTTCTGGACCAAAACCAGACGTGTTGCCAGTTACACCATAGGCCAATGTTAAATAATCGTCAAGTGAATATTTCTATTTTAATGAAGACAAAATTATTAAATATATTTCCCCTGATATACATTATTTTAAATTTTTCGTCCATTGGAAAGCATTCGCAAATGGTTCCATCCAAGGAGAGACTTCCGCATTTTTGAGGCCCTTTTTGTAAGGCCAGTTCCATGGGAATAGCGATCTTTCTAAATGAGGCATGATTGCCAGATGTCTGCCATCTTTAGAGCATAATGCCGCAATATCAAAAAAACTTCCATTAGCATTGCCGGGAAATCCTGAGTAAGAATATTTGAGAGGAATACAAACGTCTTTTTTTTGTTTAAGTTGAAACCTCCCTTCACCGTGTGCTAGCCATATTCCTAACCGTGACCCAATCATGGATTGAAGTAAAATAGAATTGGTATCTAAAATATCTACATTAATAAATCCACATTCAAATTTTCCTGAAATGTTATGATGCATTTTTGGATGTGATTCTCCAAGTTCAGGATAAATCAAACCTAGTTCCATCATCAATTGGCAGCCATTACACACACCTAAACTTAGGGTATCCCTTCGATCGTAAAAAGCTTCTAATGCAGTTTTTGATTTTTCATTGAATAGAAAGGAACCTGCCCACCCCTTGGCAGAACCTAGTACATCAGAATTAGAGAAACCTCCAACAAACACAATCATTTGAACTTCGCTGAGGTCTTCTCGCCCTGTGATTAAGTCGGTCATATGAACATCTTTCACATCAAAACCAGCTAGCCATAATGCATAAGCCATCTCACGATCACTATTCACTCCCTGCTCTCGAATGATTGCAGCCTTCACTTCAGACCTTTTTTTTCGACTGAAGTCAAGTCCATAAGTAACAGCTTTACCATCAAATTTTCTTGGAAATGAGTAGAATAATGGTTGGATGAATCGATTTTGATTCCGTTCCTTAGCGATGCTCGGAGTGGTCTGTCTGTGATCTAGTAGAGTGGAGGTTCTAAACCAAACTTCTCGAAGCTTATCAATATGAAACGAATGCGACCAATTATCTTTATGAATAGTAAGCTCTCTATTTTTTTGCAAGTGTCCAATTTCGTAGAATGAAATACCAAAATCTCTCAATTTTTCAGCTCCTAAATCATCTAGTTGAAGTACTAATGCCGGTTTTTCTGAGAATAGTAGTTCTACAACACCGCTTGAAAATTCTGAGAGATTGATATGAAGACCTCCTTTGAGGTTAGAGAAGTTCATCTCTAATAATGTGGTCACAAGGCCTCCTGCAGAAACATCATGACCAGCTATGATATGGCGGTATTTTACCAAATCTTGTATTGCACGAAATACAGAAATTACCACTTCGGGGTTTGCATCAGGAGTTTTAGTTCCGACCTTAGATAATACCTGAGCCAGGGAAGAACCTCCTAACTCAAAGTCGCAACCTGAAAAATCTACGTAAACAATCTTTGAATCGCCTTTGGAATAATCAATAGAAGGGTGAACCGTAAGATTTATATCTAAAACTTCAGCTACCGAACTTATAATGACGGTACCAGGCGCATAAACCTTTTCGCCATTCGGATATTTCTGGGTCATAGACATAGAATCCTTCCCCGTAGGAATATTGATACCTAGATCACAAGCAAAGTCACTTATTGCCTGTACCGCATTATATAATCGAGTATTCTCTCCTTCATTTTTTGCAGGCCACATCCAATTGGCACTAAGAGAAACTCCTTTTAAATCATGTGACAGGGGGGCCCAGACTAAGTTGGACAAAGCCTCTGCGATCGCCAGTCTTGATCCAGCTTCAGGATCTGCCAAAGCGGAGACAGGAGCATGGCCTATACTGGTAGCTATTCCTTTGTTGGAGCTAAAATCTATAGCCATGACACCGACATTATTGAGAGGAAGCTGCAATTCACCGCATGTTTGTTGCGTCGCAACACGTCCTGAGACACATCGGTCTACTTTATTGGTAAGCCAGTCTTTGCAAGCAACCGCTTCCAACTGGAGCACTGAATTTAAGTAGCTATCTATTTCTTCTACTTTTACTGAAAGTTCGGCAAAGGAATCATCTGTTGTTTTATCCTCCAGAATGGCAGTTGGAGAAGAGCCGAAAAGATGATGGAGCTTTAGATCAAAAGGAGATGATTTTCCATTGTATTCAAACCTCAGTTTTTGATCAGATCCTGTTTCTCCAACTTCGTAGTAAGGCGCTCTTTCTCGTTCTGCCACTTTTCTAAGGTATTCAGCATCTTTTTCATTAATTACCAAACCCATCCTTTCCTGAGATTCATTTCCAAGAATTTCTTTGGCAGATAAGGTTTCATCACCTATTGGAAGTTTGCCCACGTCAATCGTACCGCCTGTTTCTGCTACTAATTCTGATAGGCAATTTAAATGACCACCTGCGCCATGATCATGGATGGAAGAGATCGTGTTATTCGGCAATTCAACCATTGCCCTTATAGTATTAGCTACTCGCTTTTGCATTTCTGGGTTAGATCGTTGCACTGCGTTCAGTTCTTGCGATTGATCAAAAGCACCGGTATCTACTGAAGAAACAGCCCCACCACCCATACCAATTCGATAATTATCACCACCTATAACAATGATCTTTTCTCCGGCCTCTATCGGTTTCTTTTGGGCTTCTTTCTTTTTTCCATAGCCAATGCCTCCGGCAAGCATGATTACCTTATCAAATCCATACTTCTTACTATTCTCCTCATGCTCGAATGTGAGCACGCTTCCGGTAATCAAAGGTTGACCAAACTTATTGCCATAGTCACTGGCTCCATTTGAAGCTTTAGTCAAAATTTCCTGTGGCGTTTGATAAAGCCATTTACGAGGAGGTTTTTCCCATTCTCTACCATCTTCTAACCTTGAATATGAGGTCATGTAAACAGCTGTTCCTGCCAGTGGAATACTTCCCTGACCACCCGCCATCCGATCACGGATTTCTCCTCCCGAACCTGTAGCTGCACCATTAAAAGGTTCTACTGTCGTCGGAAAGTTATGAGTTTCCGCTTTTAAGGAAATAACAGATTCAAAATCCGTCATATCAAACCAGTCTGGTTTGTCTTGCATTATGGGAGCAAACTGCTTCACTTTAGGTCCTTGAATAAAAGCAACATTGTCTTTGTATGCAGAAACTAAATAGTTAGGATGTTCTTTTGACGTTCTTTTGATCCATTCAAAAAGAGAGCGTTCCCTTTTTTTCCCATCAATGATGAATTTGCCATTAAAAATTTTATGACGACAATGCTCAGAATTGATTTGAGAAAAGCCAAAAACTTCAGAGTCAGTGAGCGGACGGCCTATTTCACTGGAAACTTTGTTTAAGAAATCTACTTCTTCGTTATTTAAGGCTAATCCCTCATCTCGATTATAAGTAGCTATGTCTGTGACATGTTTTATTTCAGTAGACGTTCTATCCTGGGTAAAAATTGATTGATTCAAACCATCATAAATCTGTTGAAGCATCGGATCTAATGATGTGTTTGTGTCTTTTAGTAGATATTTTTCAATTCTAAAAATTGGAATAATACCCGCATTGTGAGCAATATCGCAAGCATTGGTACTCCAAGGAGAAACCATCTCTTTTCTTGGTCCTAAAAATTTCCCGGTAATTGACTCTTTAGTTACAAGTTCTGCTCCTGAGAACAGCCATGTAAGTTTTGATAGTTCTTGTTTTGATAGTTCAGAAAGGATTCCAACCCCTATGACAACATCAGAGGTTTTTTGGAAAAATTGGATCATTAAATGTCTTCATTTAGAAGACTTCAAAATTAAAGTATCAACTAGCAAGATTTTAATTGTTCATAAGTAATTCTGCCATCTCAGGATCAATTAAACTAATGGTGTTTAAGCAAAAAGGATTGTCTATTTTGAATAGTCCTATCTTTTCAATAATCAGGATTATTCATTTTAAGTGAATAATATGATCCTCTCTTTTTAAATCCCAATCTTTCTTTGAAGCACAAAGCCAACTTTTATTAAAATTATTAAGAAGCTATTTTCAAAGCAACTCACTATTTTAAAGTAATTCCATGAGGTCATGAGGTATAGATCTTTTCCAGTGTTTCATCATCTTTTTCCTTTTGAAAAAATCTGTAAAATACCTGGTTATCACTTGTAGGACTTACCATCGATTTGTGCCTGCTTTTCCAATTTATCCGAATGAAGCATTAGATGGTTAAAAATAGTTTATTGAATTAGGGTTTCAATAAATAGCTCTGGCTAACCCGAAAAATTCAGGTGTTATTCATTGAGATGAGGTAAAACGTTGAATATGAGGTAATTGATTTCGAATAGAATGCCAAAATCCTTCCCCAAATTTGAGGAATCAAAAATCATTCTGTATGAATATTAAACTACTGTAAATCAATTACTTGAATCAACCCGCCACTAGTTGTGGTGAATAATGCGGCTAAGCTGCAAATAGAGAAAATGGATCATTCAGATAAGGCAAGCACAACAAATTAGCAGATTTCTAAATCCAAATGTGCTCACATGCATGCCACCCTCCTATTTTCATATTTACTTAAGTGCTTACTTCAAAACATCAATTTTCAAAAGATTTAATAAACTAGTCGTCCATTTTGCCCCGATACACACGTCATTTTTTCGATTTCATCTTGCTTTTTTTGCAGTTAAGAAAAAAAACATGCTAAAAAAAGAACTAAATGAACTTATATTCGTGTCATCACGATGGAAACTTTAAAAGGTTTAATAGTTTCCGCCGTATCTACAACATTAATTAAATGTTCAATATTGGAAATCAAGGATAAAATAGTCCAAAGCGCGGAAGAACTTTTTATGCAGTACGGAATTAGGAGTGTGACTATGGATGATGTAGCAAAACAATCTTCTATGTCAAAAAAGACTATCTATCAATACTTTGAAAACAAAGATACCTTGGTAATGGAGGTGGCTGTTAGTCACATTAAGAAAGAGAAAAATGAATTTCTTGAAGTGGAAAGCGAAGCATTGGATGCGGTTCATGAATTAATTCTTGTTTCACAACGTCTCAGAAAACACGTTTTTAGAATGAATCCTGCTTTACTTTTTGATCTGCAAAAATACCATGGAGCTGCCTGGGATCGATATCTAAGTTTTAAGCATGATGTGATACGTGGAAACATGAAACAAAATTTGGAGAGAGGTAAGGTGGAGGGGTTTTTTAGGGAAGAGATAGATACTGAGGTTCTATCTATATTTAGAGTAGAACAAGTTCAGATGGCTTTCAATCTGAAAATTTTTCCCTACGATAAGTTTGATTTTCCGACGGTGCAAATACAATTGTTAGATCACTTTATAAATGGTCTATTGACAGATGCAGGTCGAAAGAAATATGAAGAATACACACAATTAGAAACTCAATTACACACTAACCTATGAAAGGACTATTAATTTTAGCGACGTATGGCCTTTTGACCAGTGCCTTTTCCCAATCCGCTTTACGTCTATCTGTTGAAGATTGTATTAATTACGGACTGGGAAACAACGAGCAATTAGAGATAACGGATTATGACAAACAAATTGCAGATTTGGAGGTAAAAGAAACCATCGCCGACGGACTGCCTCAAGCTACTATCAATGGCGGTTTGAACTACAATTATGAAATTCAAAAAAGTCTACTTGATGTAAGTAATTTTTCTGATGCCCCACCTGGAACAGAGGAAGAAGTGGCTTTTGGTCAAGAGTATGATGGAAATCTGGTCTTAGAAGTAAACCAATTAATTTTTGATGGTTCCTATTTTGTTGGATTACAGGCGGCAAGAACCTACCGTGATCTCTCTTCTAAAGATCATATTGAAACCCAGATTGATGTAGTAGAGGCTGTGAGTAAAGCATATTATTTCGCATTGATCTCTGTAGAAAGGCTTGAACTAGTAAAAGCTAACCTTTCAAGGATAGACACTTTATTATCAGAAACTGTCAAAATGTATGAAGCAGGTTTTGCTGAAAAATTGGAGGTAGACCGGATAAAAGTTACGTATAATAACTTAAAAGTAGATCTCAGTGAATCCACACAACTCAAGGAGCTTAGCGAGAAATTACTTAAATTCCAAATGGGTATGGACCTTAACCAAAATATTGAATTAACGGAGAATTTAGACGAGGTAGATGTTTCTATGCCCTTGATTCCTTCTTCCAATTTCAATTATTCTGACAGAATTGAATTTTCACAGCTTATTACAGGTGAGCAGCTGACAGAGTTAAACATGAAAAATAATAAATCCCAGTATTTACCTACATTAAATGCAAACTTCAACTACGGCTACAATACAGCAACTTCTGATTTCGATCAACTTTTTACTACCAGCAGATGGCTTAATTATGGAGTGATTGGTCTTTCTGCTTCAATACCCGTTTTTGATGGGTTCATGAAGCGAAGTAGGATTCAACAAAATAAGTTGGAACTGAAACAATTAGAAAGCGAGAAAAGCTTTTTGAAAAAAAGCATTGATATAGAGATAGAGGAATCAAGAATTAATCTTACTTCACAAATTGAAACATTAGAAGTGCAAAAACAAAACGTGGAATTGGCTAGGTATATTTATGATATTGCCAAGATTAAATATCAGCAAGGTGTTGGGTCAAACCTGGAGGTTACGGATGCGGATACTGCATTCAAAGAAGCGCAGATCGATTATCTTGATTCTGTATATGACGCCAAAACTTCACAAATAGAACTAAAAAAGGCATTAGGAATACTTTATAAAAATTAAGTCACGCAAATGATCACTCATACTGTTTTTAAAAACTTGAAACGCTTTGCCGTAGTAAGCTTTATCATCAGCTGCGGCGGAAGAGAATTTTCAATAAATGATCTTATCGCTGAAGGCGATCTAAAAGATATTTTAGCAAAGAAAAAAGAATTAACTAATCAACGGAAGGTTATTTCTGAGGATATTAAAATACTTGATTCTGCAATCATTGCTGCAAGTGGCGACGGTAATTACCCATTGATTACAGTGTTAGACGTTAATGAGCAAGATTTTACTCATTTCGTTGAGCTACAGGGAGATGTTACCACTCGGCAAAATGTTTTGGTGTACCCCGAAGTTGCAGGCACTATGATTAAGGTACATGTAGAGGAGGGTGACGAAGTAGAGGAAGGTCAACTACTTGCAACCATCGATGATGGAGGATTGAAAAGTCAGTTAATCCAGATGGAGTCGCAGCTAGCATTAGCGAAGACTACTTATGAACGGCAAAAGCGACTATGGGATCAAAATATAGGTTCAGAGATTCAATACTTGGAATCAAAGACCAATTATGAGGCTCAAAAAGCTGCTGTAGATCAAATGAAAGATCAATTACAGAAGTATTCTATAAGAGCTCCATTCTCCGGGATTGTGGACGATATTATCAAAGATCAAGGAACAGTAGTTTCTCCTACTGGTCAGGGTTCGGAAGTATTTAGGATCATCAACCTTTCAAACATGTACGTCGAGGTTCAAGTACCAGAGACATACATTGCCACCGTTACTCGAGGAAAGAAAGTAAGAGTAAGGTTTCCTATTTTAAACGAAACCATTGAATCCTATGTAAGAGAAACCGGGAATTTCATTAATCCAAACAACAGATCTTTCATAGCAGAGATTCCTGTAACTAACAAAAGCGGAAACGTAAAACCTAATTTGACCGCTAAGGTTCAAATCAATGATTACAGAAATGAATCAGCTCTTATGATTCCCCAAAACACCGTTTCTGAAAATGCAGATGGAGACCAGTATGCGTACATTGTAAGTGATGATTCCAATGGAGGTATTGCGGTGGCAAAAAGAGCCATCATCACCACGGGTAAGACACAGGGAGACTTTGTAGAAGTTTTGTCCGGAATTCAGGCTGGACAGCGTATTGTTGTCGAAGGAGCTAGAAGAGTAAAAGACGGTCAAAAAGTGAAAATCTTAAAAAGTTAAAACCATATGGCTACACAAGAAAACAACGTAGAAGAATTTAAGCCTTCATCTTGGGCAATAAGAAACCCATCGGTTATTTATTTGATTATTGTTTTATTCTTTATCATAGGACTTTCCGCCTACTTTGCCATGCCGAGGGAGGATTTTCCTGAGATTAAAGAAACAAAGATTTATATAAGTACCTCCTATCCAGGCAATACCGCTGAAGATATCGAACGATTAATCACTGATCCTCTGGAAGACAAGATCAAAAACATAAGTAATGTGATTGAGATTCTTTCGACCTCACAGGAAGACTATTCTACCATTTCGGTTGAGTTTGATGAAAACATAACCGTGGAGGCTGCTAAGCAGAAAGTAAAGGACGAAGTAGATAGTGAAAAAGCAAGTGAAGATTGGCCTTTGTTTAATGGAGCGAAGGTTGAGCCAACCGTATTTGATGTGAATATTTCAGAAGAGCAACCAATTATGGATATTAGCATTTCTGGCGACTATCCCATTGATAAGCTCAGAGATTTTGCGGATTACTTGCAAGAAGAAATAGAAGATTTACCTGAAATTAAAGCGGCAGATATTAAGGGAGCAGAAGATAAAGAAGTGGTAGTTGCTCTGGATATTTATAAAATGATGGCTGCACAGGTAAGTTTCGATGACGTAATTAAAGGTATTGATAATGGGAATCAAACCATATCAGCAGGAAATTTAAAAGTTAGCGGTCAGCGTAGAACTATACGTGTCCTAGGAGAAATAGAAGATCCGGCAGAGCTTAAAAATTTTGTTGTAAAATCTGAAGATGGAGATCCAGTTTACCTTAAAGACATTGCCACTGTTTCTTTTGTGCCCAAAGACAAAACTACCTACGCCCGTGAATTTGATCATAATGTAGTAATGCTAAGTGCAAAAAAACGAGCAGGAAAAAATATGATTGAGGTAGTAAAACGTATTAGAGAAATCATAGAAGAAAATAAGAAAAATTACTTTCCTCCAGATCTTCATATCTCTATCTCAAATGATTCGTCAGAACGTACGTTAAATCAGGTAAGTGACCTGGTGAACAACATTATTTTTGGAATTGTCCTAGTCGTCACCGTATTGATGTTTTTTCTGGGTTTTAGAAACGCATTGTTTGTTGGCTTCGCTATTCCAATGTCCATGTTTATGTCTTTTATGATCATTCACTCATTGGGTTATACCATGAATACGATGATCTTGTTTGGGTTAATTATGGGGCTTGGTATGCTCGTAGATAACGGTATTGTTGTTGTTGAAAACGTATATCGTCTAATGGAAGAAGAAGGACTTTCCAGAATTGCAGCCGCTAAAAAAGGAATTGCTGAAATAGCTTATCCGATTATGATTTCTACCGCTACGACTGTAGCTGCCTTCGTGCCACTTGGTATGTGGCCAGGAGTGATGGGTGAATTTATGCAGTACTTTCCTATTACCCTATCTATAGTACTGGGTTCTTCATTATTTGTAGCTATTTTCATGAACTCCATGCTGGTTTCTCAATTAATGGAAACTGGAGAGAAGGAGTTATCCACCCGAGCATTGTGGAGACTTACTTTCATCTTAGGAGGAATCGGTATGTTGATTTTGATTTTCGGGGGGCCATTAAAAGGATTAGGATCGCTAATGGTGTTTACTGCTGTGATGTTCTGGCTTTATAAATATGCGATCAAAAAATTAGCAAGAGGATTCCAAACTAGATTGCTCTCAAGACTTGAGAAATTCTATCAGGCAAGAATTACCCATGCGGTAAAAGGCGGAAACGTTTATTGGTATTCTGGTATCACATTTTTGTTGTTGATCTTGGTGTTTGTTGCGTTTGGAGGATCTCTTGGCTCAGGAAGAACGAAAGTAGAGTTTTTCCCTGATAATATTCCTAACGAAATAACTATCTATATTCAATATCCTGAGGGAACAGCTATTGAGAAAACCAATAGAATAACACAACAGATTGAGAACCGTGTATATGCCATCATTCAAGACGAGTATTACATAAAAGACAGTATGAATGTTTTAGTAGAGTCAGCGGTTTCCCAAGTAGGAAAAGGTGCTAACAATCCCTATAAAGACAGTGGATCATCTGCGGACTTACCACATAGAGCAAAGATTATAGCATCTATGACGGAGTTCAAATATCGTGAGGGAAAAGACTCTGAAAAGTTGCGAAAAAAAATTCAAGATGCTTTAATTGGTATTTATCCAGGAGTTTCAATTTCAGTGGAAAAGGACCCTATTGGTCCTCCCACCGGATATCCTATCAACATTGAGCTTGAAGGTAAGGATTATGATGAGTTAATCCAAACCGCAGAGCGCATGAGAAGATTTATTAATAGCAAAAATATTGCCGGCATTGAAGAAATAAGAATTGACGTAAATAAGGGTAAACCAACGATGCAAGTAAAGGTGGACAGAGAAAAAGCAGGTGAGCTAGGTGTTGCTGTTGGTCAAGTTGGTCAGCAGTTAAGAAGATCTTTATTCGGGGAGAAAGCCGGTGTATATAAAAAAGATGGCGAAGACTATGATATCAATGTAAGATTCAATGAAGATTTAAGGTATAACAAGAGTGCGCTTTTCAACCAGAATATTGTTTTTAGAGATCAATCTTCCGGACGTATCAAAGAAGTGCCTGTTGCAGCTGTTGCAAGACAAAGAAATACCTCCGGATTTACTGCTATTAAACACAAGGATACTAAACGTGTGGTTACCGTTTACTCGGGCCTTAAACCAGGTTTTACAGATGCTGGAGCAATTGTTCGAGAAATTGAGGAAGCCATGAAAAGCTTTGAAGGTCTTCCCAATGATATCAAAATAGATTATACAGGACAGATAGAAGAACAAAACGAACAGATGGCATTCTTGATTGGAGCCTTCTTTACGGGGCTTGGTTTGATTGCCTTACTCTTGGTTTTCCAATTCGGGGGTATTTCAAAACCTATTATTATCATGATTGCAATCTTCTTGAGTCTGATTGGTGTTTTTGGAGGCTTGATGATGACAGGTTGGCCTTTTGTGATTATTATGACTATGATGGGAATCATCTCTTTAGCAGGAATTGTGGTAAATAACGGCGTAGTGCTGCTTGACTATATACAAATCCTTATTGATAGACGGAAGAAGGAGTTGGGTTTAGGAAAACGCGAGTTCTTGGATAAAGATGAGGTAATGCGTTTAACCATCCAAGGAGGAAAAGCAAGGTTAAGACCTGTACTTCTTACAGCTATAACTACAGTCCTAGGATTAATACCTCTTGCCATTGGACTTAATATTGATTTTTACTCAATGTTTACCAATTTTAATCCAAACATATACATCGGAGGTGATAATGTGATATTCTGGAGTCCTCTTGCCTGGACTGTAATCTTTGGGTTGATAGTTGCTACTTTCTTGACACTCATCATTGTACCTGTATTATTCACGATTATTTATAAGATAAAGTACAAACTGTTTGCAAAGAAAATTGAAAAAGAAGATGAGGCAGAAATGACCTTTAGTAAGGCTGCCTGATATTTCGTATTTAGCATGCTATTAACCTGGATAAATCCTTTGGGGTAGTAAAAGCAATAGTTAAAAACCGGCTTTACTAGTTTTAATTGAATTAGATTTAAAATTAAGAGTTAACTCCTCCTTCTCGAAGAGGAGTTTTTTGATATGAGCAGAATATATTTCTTCGTTTTTTTGGTAATCGTATATTTCTCCATAGATTTTTATGTGTTTCACCTGATCCGCGTGCTTTCAGAAAACTTGAGCTCAACCTGGAAAAGGACTATTTTTATCTGCTATTGGGGAGTTAGTACCTTGTTATTGGTTGGGATATTTCTGTATCGTCAAATAGACCCAAAGCAGTTCTCGAACTTGAGACTTTATGTTGTCACCGTCTTTTTTATAATATTCATAGGAAAGCTCTTTACCTCTGTTTTTTTATTGTTAGAAGACCTAAGGAGAGGAATCGCTTGGTTTGCAAACCAGTTTTCACTTAATGAACAGGTTTTCTCAAGTTCCAGATCAGATTTTATGAAAAAAGCCTCTTTAATGGCGGGAGCCGTTCCGATAGCTACTATGACGTTTGGAATTATCTCAGGAGCTCATGATTATCGGGTACGAAGAAGAACCGTCTATTTTAATAATCTCCCCAAGTCTTTTGATGGAATTCGAATCGCACAAATTTCCGATATACATACCGGTAGTTTCTTCAATAAGACAGCAGTAGAAGGTGGAGTGGATTTATTACTTTCAGAGAAGCCTGATTTAACTTTTTTCACTGGGGATTTAGTTAACAATAAGAGTGAAGAGGCCGAAGAATATTTAGATATTTTTAAACGAATCAAATCCCCGCTAGGTGTATTCTCAGTGATGGGAAATCATGATTATGGAGATTATTCATATTGGCCTTCAATAGAAGCCAAGAAAAAAGATGTTAAGAATATTCATTCCATGCATAAATATATGGGATATGATTTGTTGCTTAATGAAAATAGAACTGTGAAAATAGAAGAGGAAGAAATTGCTATACTTGGATGCGAGAATTGGGGATCTGGGCGATTTTCTAAGTATGGCGATTTAGATAAATGTATAGCAGGAGTAGAAAATGTTGCTTTTAAAATTCTTCTTTCTCATGATCCAAGTCATTGGGATGCTCAAATAAGACCAAAACACTCGGATATTGATTTGACCTTGGCAGGTCATACACATGGTTTGCAGTTTGGAATAGAAATTGGAGATTTTCGTTGGAGTCCTGCTCAATACCGATATAAACAATGGGCTGATCTATACCAGGAAGGAGAACAGTATTTATACGTTAATAGAGGCTACGGTTATATAGGTTATCCAGGGCGAATTGGAATCTTACCAGAGATTACTATTCTTGAATTGAACAGAGTGTAAGGCTTTATAGCGTTCGGTTGCGGTAAACAGTATCATCGTATCTTTACCAATGGCAGCAATAAATGAATTTATAGGTGATTGGATCCTTACCCGAATTTTGGATGGAATGTTTCAAAGCCCTGATTGAAAAATAATCACGGCTTTGAAACATTTATTGGAGATGAAGTATAGCACTTAACCCGCATTATTCACCAAAACAATGGTGAGTTGATTCAAGTAATTGATTTACCGTAGTTTAATGTTCGTACTGAATGATTTTGATTCCTCAAATTTGGGAACGATGTTGTCATCTCATTCGAAATCAATTACCTCCTATTCCCTGTGTTACATTATCTCAATGAATAACACCTGAATTTTTCAGGTTAAGCAAAGAACAAATAGGCCTTCTCAAACAAAAATCAACAAGGAATAACAACTGCTGAATTCCATCGACTAACTCAACTTTTTGCATAGGCTTCTACAATAAGATATTTTTAAAGATGTTTAAAAGCCAAGCCTTACGGAGGTCATATAATGATCGTGATTAACGAAAAAAAGCAATAAAATGGAAGAGTATATACCTTGCTTCTCTTGTGGAGCTAAATCATTAAATTTTGAAGGTGATGGTCACGAATATATGCTTGCATCAGCAGGTTGTTATGAAATGTTCAATGAAGTCCTTGAAAAGGAATATTCTGACTTCAGATACTCAAAGGCTCATCATTATACGGTTGACTCTTATGCTGTTCAGCATCCGGGAGAACCCTTAAATCAAAAAGCGATAAATTCGGTCGGAATTCATTTAGTAAGTTTATATTTTTTATTAGAGGAGCAATATGACCTAGCAAAGTCCGCTAAAATAAAAATGGAATTTGCACAATTCAATAAAACTAAAGGAATAATCCACGCAATTAAACGACCTGAAAAATTTGATGGCATAACCATTTTTGAGATCTGGGATAACGAAAATCCTGATGAACATTTTGATTTGTGTAAACAATGGGCATTGGACTCATGGACATCATGGAAAAATCATCATGCAACTATAGAAAAATGGGCTAATATTTATCTGATGATGAAGATATAAAATCAATATCTTTAAAGTTAGATGTAACAGTTTGAAATCATTTAGATTTATCCAAAGCCAATTGGAAGATCACCTATTCAGTTTTGAAAAGAGCAAATTTCAGAAAACAACTTAATTTCTAATCACAGATCCTTGAGAATCCAAATCTTAATTAAAAGCACATGAAAGTAACAATTATTAGTATACCTGTTAGAGACCAAGAAAAAGCATTAAAATTCTATACCGAAAAATTGGGATTCATTAAAAAACTTGACAAGCCCTTAAAAGGAGGTAACAGATGGCTAACGCTTGTTTCTGAAGAAGCACAAGAAGGACCGGAGATATTACTGGAACCAGCACCTATTCATTTTGAACCCTCTAAAGTTTATCAGGATGCGTTATTAGAAGCAGGAATTCCTTATACTCAATTCGATGTTGATGACGTAGACCAAGAATATAACAGACTCCTTAAACTTGGGGTCGAATTCAGTGTAAAGCCGACTCAAATGGAGAATGTAAAAGTTACAGTTTTTAATGATACCTGTGGGAATAACATTCAACTAGTTGAGGAATTAGAATAACACGGCTTTTGATAAACACCAAAGTGAACAACAAACAGAATATTTTAAATGGGTGTTTATAGAATCTTGTTAAAAACCTGGCAAGTATTAATCTAATAGAATCCTTTGAAAAACTCGCCTTTTGGTCCAACTATTCTTTACTCAAAAATTTCAAAAGCTTTATTTACGACCAGTAAACTACGTCTTTGAGATTCCGAAAGCCTCTATTTGAACTAAAAATCCAGTTTTGCAAAGGATTCTAATAATGTTCAATTTGTAATATATAAATCTATGACAATATTCTTTGGAAACTCATTCTTTTGATCGCCCTGAGATTGATTAATTTTACATTTAAATAAGTATATGTTTTCTTGTTTTGAGGTACTTTATAATTTATTTGGTAGAAGTTTTCATTAAAATTTGCTTTCAAAGCTATGAACTAGCAGTAATCTCTACATATTACTACATTACTTTTCTATTCTGATCGTTTTCCTGAGAAACTCCCTTGGCTTTTTCCATAGGTTTTTTAGCTTTCATAATCATAAAGTTGGCTGCCTTGTTCAAAAGCTCAGGATGACCCGAATAAGCATAACCCAACGATTGCAGTTCTGCAATTATTTTGCTGTATTCTTCTACTTTGGAAAGAGAAAAATTATCGCTATTCTGTAAATAGACCGCTTCAATCACACCTAAAGAGTGTTTAAGCATACGAAAAAGCTTTTGGTTTTTTGTTTCTTTCTCTTCCTTAAAATGTTTTGAATATACATCCGGTAACAACTCTTTCAAACGTTCAAAATGTTCATTGAGTGCAGGGTGTTTATCTTTCATCATTTTGCAATCAAGTTAAGTGTTTTGATCAGTTCATTCGCGGCTTGATGCTCCGAACATGGAGCTAATCGTATATATTTATTGATGCATTCAATAGCATCCTGATATCTTTTCATGGATATCAAGACCAAACCAAGATTGTAAAAACTGTTTGGATAGTCGGGTTCTATCTCCGCAGAAATTTCATAGTGAATTTTTGCCAAATCCAAATTACCTAGTTCGGAATATACGTTCCCTAAATTATAATGTGCTTCAAAGTGTCTGGGGTTTCTTTTGAGACATTGTGTCAAATAATCAATGGATCTGGTCATATCTCCTTGCCTTGATTTAAGAATTCCTAAATTACAAAGTGCATCTTCCGAAGACTCACTATTATCCAAGGCCAACAAATAAAATTTTTCGGCTTCCGGTTTTCCTTGCTCATCCATCGCCAAGGCTTCATCAAAAAAGGAATCAGACTTTGGCAAAGCTACAATGGGGGTATTGTCTTCAATCTGATCAAAAAGATTTAATTGACCAAAGTCTTCAAGGTTTGGCTTTTTCCTCCTTCTCGCCTTTTTATGCCCAAATTTCGCCAGAGGAGTAATGGGAAATTGTATTACTCGTGCCATATAGTTACTATTAACTTGCTTTTCTCTCTACCTCTTTTTCTAGTCTTTCTTCTTTTTTGTTTGCCTTTTTCATTGGCTTTTTCTCTTGCTTAGCCTGCTCTATACTTGCTTTAAGAGCAGTCATAATATCTACTACTTCCGGCTCCTCCTCTACAAAGGTAACAATCTCGTTTCCTTTGATCTTACTATCGATCATGTCTCGTAAAGCATCATTGTACTTATCCTCAAGTGCTATTTTTTTGAATTTTTTCGTCATGGATTTAATGAGCATGTTAGCAAGCTTTAACTGCTCATCATCTGCCTCTTCCTCTATTCTAACATTTGGTACATTTTTGATATTTCTTACTTCATTCGGATACCGCAATTTGTAGATCATAATGCCTCTATCGTGAGGCGTAAGTAAAACCATGTTTTCCCTATCCCTTAGCACCACTTTACCTACTCCCACTTTTCCTGATTCTTTTAGCGCCTGACTGAGTAATGCATAGGTTTTGCTGGCCACATCTCCGTCTGGTCCGGCGAAGTATGGAGAGTCGTAAAGTGATGCATGAACTTCATTAGCGTCCACAAACCCTTCTATCTCGATGATCTTAGTACTTTTCAATTTTATTTTTTCAAAATCTTGCGGCTCCACGATAACAAACTGACCTGGCTCGTATTGATATCCCTTGACGATATCTTCCTGACGTAATACATCACCTGTTAATTTGTCTCTTTTTTCGTATTTAACTGGATTGTGGGTTTCCTTGGACAATAAATTGAATTGAACCTTGTGTGCAGTATCAATCGCATTATAAATTCTTACAGGAATCGTAACCATCGAAAACCTAATATGACCTTTCCAGATTGCCCTCATGATCCTAAGATAGTTATTAAAAAAGTAATTTAAAAAAACTCAATTATTAATGAAAGTAAATTCATTTAAACAATTGATTATTAATTAGTTATTATTTAAAATTTAATTACCAAAACCAGTATTTCTTTAAAAGAGCAACACATTTTACGGTAGAAAATATTCATCATTTCAAACTGACGAACTGCAAAAGTCCTGAGAAAAGTCACTGAAGCACCTATTCAGGGAATGATTGCGTGAACATCAGTTATTTGCTTTCTTGTACAATAAACTTTAGGCTTTATTAACCCGAATTTCAAGACATTGCACCGCTGAGGCGGCGATGTAACATAAAATAGCTAACTAAAAGTGCTTTTATAAGATTTTGATTTTCAATTAGTTGTATTTTAATTAGATGGAAAAATTCGGGTGTTATTCATTGAGATGA
>JBCCLN010000054.1:0-19155 GCA_039026865.1 Bacteroidota bacterium
AAAAAGAAGTACAATTAGTGCGTTGGGCTGTTAAGATCTATGATTTTCTTAATAGAATCTGGTCTAACAAATTTACAGACCAATCCATCAGTTGGCTGCTGATAGGGACCTTCTTCTTAGGGTTATTGATCATTACCAGTTCAAAGCTGTTAGGAGTTCCGGAGCTTTCAAATACTACTAACTACTTCCTGGCCATAGACCTTTCATTTCAAGTTCTTCTGATCATTGAAATACTCGGATTGATCTTCGTTCTTCCTAAATCAGTGGCAGACTCGGTAGGAAAGCAGTTTGAAATTCTGTCCGTAATACTGTTGAGGTCGGCTTTCAAAGAGTTTAGCAACTTTGAACAGCCAGTATCATGGTCAGACTTTATCTATGAACCCCTTTTCCATATGTTGAGTGATGCTTTTGGTGCTTTACTCATCTTTTTGATCATTGGGTTTTACTACCAAAAACAACGTCATGAAAGAATAACCAAGAATGACCAGGAGCAACTTCAATTCATCCACTTCAAGAAATTATTAGCACTTGTTTTACTTCTCGTTTTTATCTATTTAGGGTTTTTTGATGTACTGCATTTCATTCGTGATGGGGTCTATGAAGACTCATTCAATATGTTTTATACCATCTTGATCTTTGCAGATATTTTGATCTTACTCTTCTCATTAAGGTACAGCAGTAAGTACTATAATCTGTTTCGTTACTCGTCATTTGCCCTAGCCACTATTCTGATACGGGTTTCACTCACCGCACCACCTTACGTTAATGTGATATTGGGTATAACGGCAGGACTTTTTGTACTGGGTCTAACACTTATTTACAATTATTTTCTCAAGCAAGAATTTTAAGGCAAAGGACAGTCAACAGATTAATGCTTGTAAAAGTCCTCTTACTGGATTGATTACCATAGGTTTACTCGAATGCTTCCAATTCTTAGAATATACCTCCTTGGAAGCCCGCACCACCCTTGTGAATTTCGCTTGGTTCCGTTTTGAACCCCCATCAGTACCAGATTTGAATTTTCTAACCAGTGTAAAAAAAAAGCCAACACTATGAAAGTGCTGGCTCTTCATTTTGCAGAGGAGGAGGCTCTCGAACTTTTATACTTTGGTGATCTACTATTAACTTTAAAATCATCGTTTATTAAAAATAAGAGCATTTATTAAGATATTTGTGTTTACCGAGATTTACCAAAATTCAAAATTTATTTCCCCTGTGTTTACCCCTTTTGACTTATGGCAACCGTTGGACTGTATCTTAAAGATGAAAAAGCAAGTAAAACACGAATTGTCTCTCTTCTCACTGATCGTGGCGGTACCAGAATAAAATTGAGTACTGGAATATCAGTTTCTCCAAAACACTGGAGTAAAAAAAAGAAAATAGTATTATCAGCTGATAATGAGTGCGTTGCAAAAAACAACCACCTCAATGACTTTAAAAGGAAGATACTAGCCATTTATTTAGAGGCTTTATCAAATGATATTGAGCCAGATGGCAAGTACATTCAGGATTTTCTTGATGAAAGGTCTTCAAGAAGCGGATCTAGAGAATTTTGGAATGTATGGGCCTATTTCATTGAATCTAAAAAGAATAGATTCAAACCACGAAGTTTAAGCAAATTCAAGACTTTTAGGCAACACCTGGAATCGTTCGAACATCATACCAAAATACCTTGGGTGTTTCGTTCGATTACAAAAGAACGTCTAGAGAAGTTTCAAGACTACTGCTATCAAGAATTAGGTCTAAATACTTATACCACCTCAAAGTACATTGGCAACTTCAAGTCTTTTCTAAATTGGGCTTATGATAGCGGTTATAATGAGAATTCGACATTTAGAAGCTTTAAAGCAATAGCCCAGAAAGATTCTTTTAAACTGGCTCTTACCAATGAAGAATTAAATAAAATTAGGAAGGCTCAAATACCATCACATAAGAATTATCTAAATAATGTTAGAAGACTCTTTTTACTTTCAGTGAACACGGGATTAAGGTACTCTGACTACAGTAGGGTTAAGAAGTATCATCTAAAGGAAAATCAAGGTAAGCCCTTTTTAGAAATCATGCAGCAGAAAACTAGCGAAGAAGTTAGGATACCCTTAGTTGAAGAGTCATTGGGAATTATTAAAGCTCTCATCAGCGGTGATCTACACCCAATAAGCAATCAAAAAATGAATCAATACTTGAAAGAGCTGGGTGAATTGGCAGGAATTGATGATGATTTTGAAGTGCACCGTCAGATTGGCGTTCTAAGATCTTCATCCACAAGAAAAAAGTATGAGCTACTGACCACTCATACAGGGCGAAGGACGTTTGCCACTAACCTTCTCCTCAAGGGAATTCCTGCAGAAACGGTTATGCAATTCACCGGTCACAGAGATTATAAAAGTTTTGCGAAATATGTTAACGTTCCGAAAACAACACAATTTGATATGGTCGAAAAAGCATTATCTGGGTCATGAGCCCCTACGATAAGGAAAAGTCTAGGCTCAAATCTGAAATTGATTTGTTCAGCCCCTATATTGCCAAATATGGTCACAAATTTGGCCCAATGACTTTGATCAACCACCCGTCGGTTTCTATTGTCAGTTTAATTCCAGAATTACCCGCCATACTCAATAGAGAAATAAATGAAACAAAATCCTTTGACCAAATAACGCGAAAATCCATAATCACATCAATCAGTCAGTTTATTGAGGAAATTCTGAATTATGACTATGTCGATAGCGATATCGATAAAGCAATTACGTTAATCAAGCCATCGCTAAAAGCATTACAAAAAGCTTGTTCGCTAATTCTAAAACCGAAAGAAAATGATAATCCTGAGAATATCTTAAGCGATAAAGGCAAGCAAGTAATAAAAGCTATATCAAGCTCTTATGGGTCGATTACTAGACCAAGAGATCTTGCAATTCTCATCGTAGCCATGAAAAAAGCGGGTTTACTTGCACAGAGATACAGTTACCTAGATCGATATACATCAGAATTCCATAAATCGATATTATCGCTTCTTGGGGCTTCAAATGTAGGTCGAACAAGTACGTTAAGAGGTGTGAGGAATATTCTGAATGATTTTAACCATAAGGATAACGATAGGGTCAGCCACATTTTGAAAGAAATTCTAAAAATATAGTCACCAAAATACACTAGTGCATTTAGTGTAAGTAAATCAACTTTTATTTGAAGGAAATAAGTTGATATGGACAATCCATTCTTAACTATTGATGAAAGACTTAGAAGAATAGAGGAGCTACTTGAGCAATTCTTGACAACAAAAGAGGAAAGGCCTCAAAAGAAAAATGTAGAGCGTCTAACCAGAAGTGATATTAAGCGCATTTACAATATTTCTTTGGGCACCATCCATAACTTGATGAAATCTGGCCAGTTACCTTATGAAAAAATTGGCCGAAAGACTCTTTTTAGATCCGAGGATGTAGCCGCACTATTTGATAAAAAATACAACTCAATAGAATGAGGTCTGTGATTATCCAGCAAGGTTTTTGCCGGTTCCTTCCAAAAACAAGTGAGTAGTGTACTGCACGTCATGTGTCAATGAGCATTCACGTAAAGGGCGTTCCCCAATAAAACGGGTTTAATTTAGACTTTAAACAGACAGCCGATATGGGGTGCAAATCCTCTAGTCTCAAAAACGCTTTGGATCTAAAGGGGCCAAAGTAAAACAAAATGGGTAATCGCGACGACCGAATGACTGATAGCAGATCCCCACCTCCTATAAAAGGGGGAAGGGGGGATTCTCACAACTCTCTCATTCTTTCTAGCAGATGCTGTGTTTCTGCAAACATTACAACCTTTCACCTAGTTAAACATTTCTATTTGTAACTATTCGATCCGATACTTCACTAAAAAATTTTCTCGTTAAGGTCGGTAAGTCGCCTGGTAAGAAACCTAACCCCAGGGTCAGTAGTAGGAAAATACTACTGGAATAGAAATCGAATACGCTAACACCCAAAACGGTTGCCGCAACGATTCCATCAGTACTCCAAGGTATCAAATAGGCCGAACAGATTGAGGTATCCTGCACATGACCTGAGTAAATAGGATCAGAGGTCTTATCACCATTTACCTTACTCGACAATAAAGCAATCGTTGAATAACTTTCTCCAATGAAAACATTGGCCAGAAGAGTCTGCATACTCCAACGAAGATTCTTATTGCTCAAAGTCCGAGCTATTTTTTCTCTAAAGTATTTTATTTCATCATTAATCCCTGTTGCTTTACAAGCTCCTATAAATGTCATCACTGATAAAACAAGCCAAATCAAATTAAGTGCAGACCCTATGCCTTGTGAAACAAACATTTCGGAGATTGTTTCATTTGGACTGCCTATGAAAGATTGACTAAAAAAAGATTGTATGAGCCCCTGATATGCGGAATTATGTTGGTCCTTAATTACCAAAACATCATACTGATAAACCAATCCTAAGACACTAGCAATGATGATTTCAAGGAGTAATGTAGAAATGAGAGGCATATTCCGAAATCTAGCTATGAGAATTATGCCGATTGGTGCCAATACGAGTAAAACATTTATATTGAATGTTGAATTAAGTTCTGAAATAAAACTTGTCAAATCATTACCAGTAACTGCTGAGGTTCCAACGCTTTTTGTTAAAAAGAAAAAAAAGCTTAGCACAATTGCAGGTAGGAGTCTCTTAAATTTGGCCGAAATCTGATGGGTAATTGCCACGCCCGAAGTAGATGCAGCCAAATGTCCTGATATTGCAAAGGGACTTAGCAATTCTCCAACACATACTCCAGAAATAATGGTTCCTGCTACTAAACCAGGTTCCAACCCAAATTCAATCCCAAAACTCATAAATACAATACCTATTGTTCCGATGCTGGTCCATGACCCACAGAACCAACTAGTCAATGCCGTCATGATAAATACCACTAAAAAAGGCATGGAAATTGGAAGAATCTGAAAAGTATAGTAGAGGAATGCTGCAGAGATTCCAGAAGCATTGAAAATTCCTTTTAATGAACTTATCAAAAGTATAATAAGGATGGGCTTAATTGAGTAAGCTATTGTTCTCAAGATTGATTTCTCAATCCTCTCCCATCTTATTCCATTATAGATTCCAATACCTGAAATGTATGATGCACCCAATAAGAAGGAAACTTGCACACTACCAAAGGGTGCATCTTCTTTAAAAACTAGTGTTGCGGTTATTAATAATGAAAATACAAGCCCTAATGCACTTATTATTTGAACCTTTGTATTTCTCTTTGAGATTGATGACTGAGTTTCATATGAGATTAAACCGTCTTTTTTTGCTCTTGACAATTCGGACCTAATGATTTCATCATCTGGGTTTAATGCTGCTTTGTTTGCCGTAATATCAGCTTCTTTTAATTGATGAGCATATGACCCTAATGGCACTAAGACTTCATCAGACAAGTATCTTATGATTTCCTTCCTTGCAACTTGTTCTAATCTTGGATCGAGTTCTTCCAATAGTTTGTTTCTTACTCCATCCGTAACCACTTCGGTTCTTAGCCAAGGCACCTTCAACAACTTGTGCAGGTTATTAAATGTCAACAGTGTAAATCCCGAATTACGCTCGTTTCTTTGATCCTTTTCTAAAGACGCTCCAATAGAAATAATCAAAGGCCATTCAATTTTAGGGTGAATGACGCTGCAACAGAGCCAATTGTATAAATCTTGCCCGAGTCGTTCTTTTAGCTCTTCGTGCGATAAAGATGCTAACAAAGACATGTCTTCAGACTGCCCATTGTCTTCAAAAATGTGTGCATTATCAGACATGCCAAATATCTTAAGTAACCCACTCATCGTGAAAGGCTGGATCCTTTTAAACACTTTTTTTAAAACGGCTCTTTTATCGTAATTGCCCTCTATATCTAAGAAGAGACACCTTGAACTGGGTAATTCTCTTGACCAGCCAGAAGCTTCGTTGGTTAACCTGTTTATAAAAGAATCGGGTCTTGCTAAAAAGATAAGTACTCTATTAAAATCGTCGTTTATAAACTTCTCAAGTTTCACTCTCCGATGATCCTCAATACATATTCTAGGATCCGAAGTGAAGTATACAATCGTTATCTGTGGATTATCTGGAGCTGCTATATCTAAAACTTTTTCTAGCAAAGTCCCCCATCCCTTAGTCTGTTCATTAGCTTGAACTATAAATAAATAACTTTGCCTTTTGAATTTTTTGTCATAAGTCAAACTAGGAAACCCACATTTATCGATTGTCTTTCTAATCGTTTTTGGTATGGATAAAGTTTTTAATCCTTCCATTACTCGAGATTCTATTAATCTCCTCAAGGACAAAAAGTTTTGGTCGAGGTGAAGCTTATCCTTACTTGACTTCATTTCAAGTATGAATGGAGGCCCGAAGGATTTATGTACTTTGACGTTTGATAATCTTCTATAGCCAATTAGACCAATTCCTTCAAAAACTACATACGCTGCCATCAGTGATCCAATAAAAATTAATATGTAGTTTGGGTTAAAATTGACGCTAGGTAGTTTAATAGCTACAGGATTTTCCAGTTCCTTAATAGAATCCGTTTCATTTAATCTTTCATAACTCACGAAGTAGTTCGAAAGAATTAAAATGCACACGACTAGTCCCATAGCCGCCAAGGACTGTGATATCTTACTGAGTTTCAAAAGCCGAATTGCACGATTGCGAAGCTCTGAACCATAAATAGATGATTCTGAAGCACGACTTGAGATAAAATGTTTTTCAAAAACTAAATCGAATTGATTCTTATTCTCAGGACTTTTGACAAGAATTGCAGATAACATTCCTTTGAAGGAATCCATATTCCTTAATTCTTCTGTATCAGCCAAATGAAGTAACTTCTGAACTTGGAGGTAGGAATGAATGCCTATATCAAATCCGCATGATTTGAGGTCTTGCAGGAACCCTGAAAGTGGTATTTTTAAATCAGGGTATTGCATTTATGTATTGATCAAATCTAGTTGCCTGGATACATTTTCCAGATCATCTTGAGTTTTAATCAATACGCTTAAACTAGCTTGGAAGAGCTTTAGTCTATCACCTTTAAGTTGCTTAACAGATTCTAAGTCAAGAAACTGCTCAAATTCTAATATCTGGAACCACTTTATGAGCTCATCTGTAGCGGGTTTTTTTATTTGTGAAATCTCACGAATTTGTAAGAATTTATCCATCATCATTGAAAGACTTACTTCGTCGACTGGATTTGTTAAGTATTTAGCTACAATTCTTATCAACTTTTCCTTTGAAGGGAAAGGAATATGATAATAAGCGCACCTTCTTAAAAAAGCTGATGGCAAAGGTTTCTCAGAATTAGAGGTTATTATTATTATTGGCTTGAACGCACTACCACATTCAAATCTTCTATTATCTATTTCAGGAATTGTAAATGACAAATTCTCTAATTCAAAGAGCACATCGTTTGGAAAATCTGAGTCTGCTTTGTCAATTTCATCAATCAATACAATGCTTTGTTGAGGTTTTTCAACCTTAAACTGGTTTGCGAATTGGTTACCTAGCAGTTTTCTATTTGACATAAAAATACTAAGCCCCATTGCGTTTAATTTAATAAACTCCTCCACCCGCTTAGGTTCACTTCCTCTATCAATTACATTTGCATGCTGAAAATGACTCACCGCATCATAGGTGTAAAAAAGACTTTGAGCGGTTGATGTAGTTTTTGTGTTAAAAACATGTGGCTTGGTTTGACCCATGTGATCCCTTAATCCGTATTTATCGGCAATTTTATAGGCTAAAGACGTTTTTCCTGTTCCTGGTTCTCCCGTGATAAGTAAAGGTAGATCAAGTTTCAATGCTGTATTTAGAGCCATTTGTAATTCATCATCAAGCACATACTTATCGGGGTCGTAACCGGTGTATGTTGAAATAGGGGAATCGGTAGAATCTATCATTTACGTAGTAGTTTTTTGATTAATTATGTATCTCTCTAGACCGACCTCAATTTTGTCCATATCAAAGTATTTTTTTTTACCAAGTAGCCCTTTATCAATATATTGAGATATGATCTTATTCCTAGATCTTTTGTTCTTCTCAAATTGTTCCAACCACTCATCAATGTCTTCATAAGGAACCCTTTTTAATTCATCAACCATATTAAGCTCTTTAAAGCTTCTGATATCATCCAATTCTCTACGGATCCCGGTTCTTATCAGACGGCTTATGTAAGAACTATTGTTGTAGAAAAAGTTGAAAAATACGATGACCAACGGACCCTGTTTTTTTTGAACATTTAGAAGTTGAAGATCATTATTTACCCAATTTATTAAACTGCTAGTTTCCTTTTTCAGCCAATGACGTTCCTTAATGTCGATAATTATGACCAATACGTCATGTAAACTATTGGTTGGGTGACTAAGAATATCAGCTATAGTTGCTTGATCATGGATATCGCTTAGATTTAGGGCTTTCAGTAATTTATCACGAATTTGATTCTTTACCACATAATTTACGTTAAGTCGTCCTAATCCCGAAGTCAAGTTTATTTGTTCAACCTTTTGAGACTCAAAATATTGCAGCTTTATTCTCTCGATAAAGCCATTAAGAGATTGATTTTCGTTTCCATGAAGACAAAATGAATAGCAACGTCTGTCTTTTAACTTAGGCAATAGGAATGATGCTATTTTACGATTCTGATCAAATCGGTCACATGTATATTTGATATCTGTGTGAATATTATCGCTATTCTCAGGTAATTTCCACTCAAGAATATTAGAATGTTCGGGTTTTAGATATAGGCCCCATGGGAGTTCTTCTTGATCAACGTCTACATTGGGATGCGTTTCTAGCTCATTTGTACTTCCGAATGAATATAGCCTTCGGATATTATCAAATGCTTGACCAATTGAATAATTTTCCGCAAGGCACTTGTAAAAATTCGATGCAATCTCTTGCGCCAAAGAATCGTTTACCTTACGATTTGTTGCAATGATTGCCTTTACTCCAGCATCATGTAATAGCTTCACTTGTGATATATTGTGGCAGCCATTGAGAAAAACTAGCTTTAAACCTTTCGATTTGCCCAGTAGTTCGGTAATACCTTTAACAAGAACTTCAGTAGGTTGTCTATTATTATCTCTTACGAAATATTTATCACCATCCGTATGCCCCGAGAAATGAAATATCGAGAACCCTGGGTTCTCACTTAATTCGCCCAACGTATTATAAAACTCTTCTCTAGTCGGATTTGGAAGGTAAATTAGCTGGCACTCACCGCGACTTTGCTTTGCTAACAAATATTTCGTGATATCAACTACTTCCCTATCTAAGTTCATTAATTTATTGCCTGTCTCAAAGGGAAGGTTTGCTGATAATATTACTATTTTAGGGATTTTATGTAGTTTCAAAATTTGGGCACTAATTTTAAATATTCAGCATATGAACCTAAGTAAGCAATTTAGCCGATCAGATATAGACAGCCTCCAAATTGAAGAAAATGAAAAAACACTTCTGCAATTAATGATTCAATCCGATGACCAATCGGAGCTTGAAAAAATCAGCTACCAAGTGTTCATGCAAGGATCTGAACGGGATATTACACATAACACAAAAAAAATAGACATATTTTTGAATGTAAGAAAAGAAATATTCAAGTTTTTTTGTACAAAATCTAATATATATAGGACACAACGAGAGTCTCTGAAGGGTAGTTTTAAAGATCTAGTATTAATCGTGGCTACCGCGATTGGGACATCTGCAGGGATTGCTCCGGCATTAATTACAGGCCTGGTAGCCTCACTTATTTTGTTGCTGTCAAAAATAGGTATTAATGCTTGGTGTGAAACTTACAAGGAAGAGTATGGGGGATAAGATCAGTACAATTTGAAATTCAACTAAACAGAATTAAACGGTTTTTTATAAAAAGATATAATGAGTAACCTTGGTCGTTAGTGGTTCAATTTAATATGTTGGTATGGTTCTACTTAATGAAATCAAATGCCAAAACAAATCCCCACCAAAATGGATCCTCCTGATATATCCATTTATCATTATCCGTGCCCAGTGCCTTGTCAATTCCAAAAGCGATGCCAATGTTAAACTTGTTCACACCTATAACTAAAAAAGCTCCAGTTGTTATTCCGGCAGAGGTTCTATCTAATTTAATCGGCTCTTTCACGCTTTCTCCATTTTCTAGCTCTATTAAGGTTGGGCCAACAAACAAGCCAGGTGTCAAACTAATAGAACGTGTTGCTGGATTCAAAAATTTATCTCCACGATAATATTGCCTATAACTCTTCCAGCTGATTTTTCTACCAACCGCGAACCCAACATTAAACGAATTGGTCACTTGAGCGGGAATTGTATCGTTTAAACTTTTACGATATTTAAATGGGATGGTCATTGCCTGAAAAACCGTTTGTGATTCAATATACTTGAAGGAGGACGAAAAATAGATTCCATCATCTGTATCTCCAGTGGTTGGCAATTTTGATAACATAGTCAGTGCCTCAGACGCATTACCAGTCCCTTCAGGCTCATATCTATCTATCCCCCATCTTTCACTATTGACATATTTTTTTAAGGTGTCCTTTGTTGCATTACTAATTTTTAACTTCTGAAGCGGTGAAGGAAATACGTTCGAAGCAGTCAGATTAATCAATTTATTGAATGTACTATCCGATATGGTTTTTTCAATTATTTTGAACGTTACTTTATCTGGTTTCCCCTTAGAAGGCTTGATCGTTAATTGATCATTCTTTTGTTTTAGGCTGGCTCTATTGCCTAAAACAGAAGTTTTCTTAGTAAAAAAAATTGTGTCTGGATCGTCTATTATTGGGTCGGCGAATAAATCTTGTTTACCCGGGACATATTTAAGTTCATAATATTCAGAACCATTTCTTAGTAGGACCTCGTTGTATTTCTTAGTATTTACACAACCTATAACGCTCCAAGAAAGTAAAATAAGGAAGTATTGCGGTTTGCGAAATATTAAACCCATTCCCGTAGCTGAATTGTCACACCATCCCACCACATATCTGCTTCGGTATCTAAAATTGCCAAGATACTCGAAAATTTAGTCATTGATAACTCAGGGAAAGGAACGGTTTGGCCATTTTCTAAATATAGCCGAATACGCCCTTTACCACTCTGGACAACAAATTGTGCCGAATATTTCTGAATTTTTATCATAATAATTTAATCTGTATAAGAACTCTAAGTAGCAAACGAAATGATAACAGGTCAATACCCTATGTAGGGTATTTTTAGAAAAATGAATGGGCGTCAGAGGCCGCTAATGAATGGCGTATAATCGCACGCTTGCTTATATTTTTAAGGGCTATTAATAAAAAAGTATAAGGTAGTCAGCAAGACTGTGTATGTTGCTTATTACACAGAATTACACAGTTTTTTGACTAAAAAAGGGGCAGCAGCTAATTGATTAAATACAGCCTAATACCTTCGAAATATTGCCTTGATGCTTTTTCTTCAAGTCCTTCTCGAAATAGCTATTTCCAGTTATTTCAATTTGTATCGCAATGATTTTTGAATTTGCCAACTCACTTATTTTTTGCTCGTTCACAGCATAGTTAATTACAGCACTCCAAACAGTTGAACCGGCAACGTTGTGTTCTTGCTAATAAGGTTTTCCGCTGACATTAGTTTAACCACTTCACCGCCTTCTGTAAGTAATCGTAGCTCCATTCCCTTCAAAACTGAAAATATGGTACCTCCAGCTATTTGTATTCTAAGAAATTTCGAATCACCATTTAATACTCCTTGGGTTGCAATATTTGCCCCCATACTCATCCATAATATCTCGCCTTTAGTTTCGAGTGTTCTCTTCTTACTAAACCTGTCTGTTTCGTCTCTTTTGTACTTACATTGTGCATTTATAACGAAGGGCAACACAATTAGGGATAACACTAATATCTTTTTCATATACAATTGTTTTGCTTCAAAATTATAAAATACGTAGTAAAGTTGCTATAACATTCGAGATGTTTATATAGCAGCTTTACTATGTGAAGCATCAGGTCAGAGAGCGAAATCAAGACAATCTTAAGGCGTTTGGAGAACACTTGAGGAAATTACGCGAGTCTAAAGGCCTCTCACAGGAGGAATTAGCATATAGGGCGCAAGTGGCTTATTCCTCAATCAACAAACTGGAAAACGGCAAACTTAATACATCAATCAGCACTTTATTTGATTTGGCGGATGCATTACGGATTGAAAAAACAGAACTTTTGAACTTTTAATTGAGTCAATAATATCATCAAAGTGAAATAAGACTATCCTGAATTAAGCGCGTTACAAGAAATTTCTGTTTACTTTCTTAGAATATACCCTAGGTAGGGTATTGTGTTTTATTCAATGTCTAGCTAAAATGCCTTGAATACTTCGTATCGTAAGTACTATCTATATGAGGTATTTTGCTTAATCTGATCGAAAATTTTAATGCTTATTCAAAAAAGCACATTAGATGATGTACTGAACTCCGTATTGTCGGAATTGATTAAGGGAAATTTCAATGTAAAGTCCTCAAAAACAAGTTCCTATTTGAGTGAAATCATGGGTTTAAGTATTCAATTAACAAACCCATTGGCTAGGTTGAGTACAAGTGATGAAAAGGGGTACCTTTTTAGTGCTCTGGGGGAGCTATTTTGGTATTTGTCCGGGTCTAACAGCTTGGATTTTATTGAATATTATATTAAGCACTATAAACAAGAGGCTGAAGGTGAAATTATTTATGGTGCGTATGGTCCACGTATTTTTAAATTAAAGAGATCTGATAAAATTATTAATCAATTAAAAAATGTAATTAACAGCTTAAAGAAAAATCCTACAACAAAAAAGGCTGTAATTCAATTGTTTGATGCAATGGATATACATGAATCCCATAAAGAAATCCCATGCACGTGTATAATGCAGTTTTTAATTAGAGAGGGTAAATTAAATATGTTCGTCTATATGAGGTCGAATGATGCTTATAAAGGACTGCCGCATGATATTTTTGCGTTCACCATGATTCAAGAGCTTGTCTCTAAGATGACAAATACTTCCTTGGGTGCATACTATCACTATGCATCAAGTATGCATCTTTATGAAGAAGATCTTGCTAGAGCTGAATCATATGTTGATGAAGGTTTTCATTCTACTCAGATAGAAATGCCACCAATGAGCACCACGGATTTTACAATCTTGGATGTTGTCCTGGCTTGCGAGAGTAATATTAGAAATGGGAATTTAGAAATTGATGATAATTTATCTACATATTGGAAGGATATTTTAAGGCTTTTGAAAATTTACCGTCATATAAAAACGAAAGATTATCAACTTGCAAAGTTGGTTCAGGAAGAACTATCGAGTCAAGCTTACGAGTCGCCAATACAACGAAGATTATATGGCAAAACAAATGGATAGCATTACTCTCGAAATGATCAATAATATGCAAGCTATTAATCAATTGATTATACCTTGGGCATCACCGGTACCAGTATTTGGTGATATTTCGAAAGCAAGAATTGCTACTCTGGGAATTAATCCAAGTGATAAAGAATATATCGATAACGACGGCAAAATGTTGTCTAAGGAGCAATCTAGATTTCAAAATCTGTTTACTCTAGGAATAAAAGATTGGTCAAACATAACTCAGCATCATTTAGAGCTCATTATCAAATCTTGTGATAATTATTTCAATAACAACCCATATTCCTGGTTCTCCAAATTGGACTATTTAGTATCAGGAACAATGAACTCATATTATTTCCCATACAAGTCTGCTTGCCACCTTGACCTAGTTCCTTATGCAACAAAAAAAAAATGGTCTCAACTTAATTTGACCGAACGTCAAGAGCTTATCTCAAAATCTTCAAATTACCTAGGGAAGATTATAAAGAACTCAAAGATAGATTTAGTTGTATTGAATGGGGCCTACGTTGTGTCGATCTTTGAGAATATTATCAATGAAGGTTTGGAAAAAGTTGAAAAAACGGATTGGTCATTACCCAGAAGGAATTCTATAGATGTCAAGGGTTACGCTTATTACAAGACAGTCACTAAAATATCTAATGTCGATCTTGGAAAGACAGTTTTGATACTTGGATACAATCATAATATTCAAAGCAGTTTTGGAGTAACACGAAGAGTAATGACATCAATAAGGGAATGGATTTCTAATCAATATGGAATGTTCTTGGCAAATGATACTAACTGACATAGGAGATAAACTAAGAAGATTCGAAGAACAATATATCAGGTTGCCTGGAATAGACGATCCGGAATCCAGGAATAACTTTGAGCGACAACTTTATGATAGTGCTCTCAGGGTTGATCATATGATGGCATTATCACAACGCACATTTGATGATACAAGGTCCAATCCAAGTTCTGATTTTTTTAATCCCTATAAAGCTGCTGTTTCTAGTAAGGATAATGAAGAAAGCGATGAAGCATTTTGGTTAATTTTTTAGCCGTACATTTTGGCAATGGGTCCGGAAATTGGGGTCATGTAAAACGTATTTATAGAAGAAGCGCGAATTCCAAATGGACATGGCATAGAGTCACAAACTCATTTGGGGAATTTAGTACTTGGTATATAGCCAATTGGACTATAATCAAAGGGGCAGATAAGTTAGGTAGTCATAGAAAGTATGAGAGCTTCGACCCTGCAAAAGCTAGAAATACACTACAAATAATCGAAAGATTCATTGACTGGAGTGGTGAGAATAGGAGCCCACAAGGCAAAGTTAATGAGCAAATACAGATTCAAATGCAACCTCAATATGATCTATTCGATGTACTGTATAAATCTATGAATTCTATCACTCGATTTGGGAGGCTTGCTAAGTTTGATTACTTGTGCTCATTGGGGAAGTTAGGTTTGATCGATGCAGAGCCAAGATCGGCATATTTGGGTGAAGCAACGGGGCCTAAAGATGGTATTTATGATTTATTCCATTTACCTTATAATCGACAAAATAAAAATGGAATAGACAAATATGTCAACGAATTGTCTGTGATCCTAGATATACCTTATGCTATGCAAGTTATTGAAGATGCACTTTGCAACTGGCAAAAAAATCATAATATCTACATGAGGTACAACCATTAAGAAGTTTGGTTGATTTCATCCCAGTTATATCTTCTCTTATAGTGATTGTAATAGCTCGGTTTAGTGATACCCGCGAACTGCATTTGTCCAACTAATATGCCAGGTGAAATTCCTAACTCTTGAGCGAGTTTTAATATACTTTTTTTACCTCTTGTTTTTTTGAGAACTGGGTAAAATTCTGACGGTACAAGAAGTTCTCCTGCGAATAAATTTGCCTCCAGTTCGAAATCATTTTGAACTTCGCTGTTAGCCTCTAAGAAGAGGGCGACTTCTGGATGCATGACAAGATGTCCAAGTTCATGGAAAAATGTAAACCAAAATTGATCATCAGTCAAATACCTAAAACTGAGAAGTATCATAGCTTTTGAATTAGAGATAAATTTGGAGGCTCCGCTTGCCCTGCAGCCTTTTGGGGCACGAAGTATTACCAAACTAATTCCCAAAGCATTACATAGTGAAGTCAATCGTGGTATAAACTGTTTAGGCGATTTGACTCTGGAAATTTGCTTTAAATCATCTAATTTTTTAGTTACCTGTTCTGGATCCCATTTAGTAGTTACTTGCTTATTAGCTTCAATTTCACCCTTGCGTAACCAAGCGATTGTTGCACCAAATTCTTCCGAAAATGCTGATGACTTTCTAAATGCGAATTCATTATGCAGTTGATCGTATTTATTTTTAAACTCTCCAACTGATTTAATATCAAAAAACTTCAAGCACTCTTCATATCTGTCTGTTTTTGAATCAACCCAACCATTAGATTCCATAAAATTCAACGGCAAATCTTTTAGCCATAAATCTTTGTCTGCATCAATCCTTGATTTGCTCCATTCGTTATATACTTTAGATATATTAAGCCAATAAGCTGGAGAAGACCCTAAAGTTACAGATAGTGTCTGAGCAACTGTTTCGTCTATTTGACAAGAATTATTAATTAACGAATCTACCATCGACGGCTTCTCACCAATGCTGTATGCAAAGTCGTCTAAAGAAATGTTTTTAAGCTCAAGTAACTTTTGAATAGAGTCACCCGGTGAAATAGACCAATTTGGTTGGAACTTATTAGTCATTCACTTCAATGTTAATGATTTTTATTCTATTGACTTTATTCCAATCTATATTTCCTTCACTATCGATTGGATTTTTTTTATGATTTGGAACCATAATAATTTTGACCCCCATCAGTTCCACCCAATATGTATTGGAATCAAAACCGCTCATAGTAGAGAACACAATTTGCTCAAGCCTGTCAACTACAAAAATGTCTCTAATTAGATATTTGAGACTATCAGAATTAGAATGACCCAGTTGCTCTAGCATAAAATCATGATTCTCACATAATTTCCGTAAATATTCTGATGACCAAGTAAGGATCAAGTGAAAAACATTTCATTTAAACTCTGAAATATAATAGTTTCTTCATTAGAATTAAAAAATTCCCCTTTGTTTACCCTACTAAACTAAAAAAGCTCGTCCACATTCTGTAAACGAGCTTTATTGCAGAGGAGGAGGGATTCGAACCCCCGGTACCTCGCGGTACGCTGGTTTTCAAGACCAGTGCATTCGACCACTCTGCCACTCCTCTATTTTGTGATACCCTTTTCTTTTATTGGGCGCACTACTCTTTGACTTTAGTCGAAACCGCTTTTTCAAGCGGAGTGCAAATGTATTGCTAATTTCTATTTTGACAAATAGTAGCTGTTATTTTTAGTAGGCCATATAGTCGTCTGACCACTCCAAGTGGTCTGACGACTATACTTGCAAAAAAAGCCGACCTATGCAGACCGGCTTTAAAGAATATCAATTTATACTTTAAGCTTAAAGCTCCTTAATCTTAATGTTTCTAAACCATACGTCATCGCCGTGGTCTTGAAGGCCTATCAGTCCTTGAGCAGCAATATTTGCCCAGTTTTCATTAATGCCAGGCCACTTGCTGTCGGCAATAAGCACATCCATTTCGGCCGAGCCAATGGTGTACTGTACCACAGTATCGCCGTTTTGGATATGAATGATATCGTTCCCGTTAGCAATGACCTCCGCCTGATTCCAGGTACCATGCCCTTTGAAATTCTGAGGGCTGGCCGGGATTAGGTCATACAAGGAGCCGGCTTGTCGGTTCCCGTCTTTGCCCAATTGAGCATCAGGATGATGAATGTTATCCAGTACCTGCATTTCGGGAGCTGTTTTCCAGATGTAATCATACTCCTCGCTGCCCCGATAAAAGATTCCGGCGTTCGCGGCACTGTCCACCATCCACTCCACCTTAAAATGGAAATTAGCGAACTCCTTGTTGTACACAATGTCTCCGCCGTCCTGGGAACCAGCCTCGCCTCTTCCTGATCCCTGAATATGCAGTGCGTCGTTATCAATCTCCCATGCTACCGGGAAGGTCTCTTTTTTATAGCCCCTCCAACCTTCACTTGTAGTGCCATCAAAAAGTAACATCCATCCGTCTTCCTTTTCTGCGGTACTCAATACATTAGGACCGGCGACTTCTTCCACTTCCACTTCGGTAGTTTCTTCGGTCTCTGTGGTTTCGGCTGCCTCTTCTTTGGGCTGGCCACAGCTTGCCATAAAAGCCATTGCAATAAGTGCAACTAGCCAATTTTTGGTTTTCATAAGTGTATTTCTATTAGTTTAATTATTGATTGAAAAGTTATTTGATCTAAGCAGGCATGTCTGGCAAGCTCCAGCCTTCTCTGTAAGTATGCTTAACAAGCTCTGCGGCAAATTCATTAGCCGAAACGGGATCGGTCCACGTTTTATCAAAAGTGGGGTGGCCGTCATGAATTTTGAATCCGTCTTTAATCACGGTCTTAATGGTTTCGCTATCACCAATGTTGGTGAACTTCATGTTTTGTCCATCCCACTCCAATTCTTTGTTCAGGGCTTGAAGTCGCACGGCCATTACTCCCATTACCACCATTTCATTAAATGGTCCTGCTTCTGCAAAATCAGAAGTAGTTGGTTTCCTGTTTTCCGGACTCTCTTTACAAGCTCTTACCCAATCCTGTTCGTGAACACCTTTGTCAGAACCTAATTCTTTAGCTACTCTGCGTTCCGTGGCTTTAACCGAAGGAACCCGACCTGAAACCAATTCAGGATCTCGGCCGTAGCAGCCTACATGTAATATGTCTTTTGTTCCGTAGAAGAAAGTACCGCCTCCGTATTTATTAGGATCTTTTCCAGCAGGCCAGTTGGAAGGAAGTTCGGGCTTAATGCCGCCATCGTACCAATATACCTCTACCTCTGGCATTTTGGTGCGCCCTACTTTAGGTCTTTCGGGGAAGGTAAGCTTCACTGACTGAGCCGTAGGTGCGCAACCTTCTAATAATAAACTTGAACTACCCTGCGCTTTGGTTGGATATCCCAATTTAAGCCCTTCAAAAACAGGGTGTAGTATATGACAGGCCATATCGCCAAGGGCACCAGTACCGTAGTCCCACCATCCCCGCCAATTCCAAGGGTGGTATATCTCATTGAAAGGACGCATTTTAGCAGGTCCTACAAATAGGTCCCAATTCAGTGTATCAGGTACCCATTGCCCTTGTTCAGGCGTATTCAAGCCTTGAGGCCAGATAGGTCGGTCGGTAAAAGACTCAACTTTAATTACTTCACCTATTTCTCCATTCCAAATCCACTCACACGTTTTGGCCACACCCTCTTCGGAAGCCCCTTGGTTACCCATTTGGGTGGCGACTTTATACTTCTTTGCGAGCTTGGTTAACAACCGCGATTCATATACACTGTGAGTCAATGGCTTTTGGAGGTAGACATGCTTACCCATGGTTATAGCGTGTGCCGCTGTAATGGCATGGGTATGGTCGGCCGTGGCAATGACTACAGCATCTATTTCATCGCCCATCTCATCGTACATTTTTCTGAAGTCCCAGTATTTTTTGGCGTTAGGGTAGGCATCAAAACAGCCTTTGGCATATTTCCAATCTACATCGCAAAGAGCGACAACATTTTCAGTGGTGAGGTTTTTAAGATTAGCAAATCCCATGCCTCCAACGCCAATACCAGCAATATTGAGCTTATCACTCGGAGCGGTATGACCTAGCCCTGATATCACATGGCTGG
>JBCCLN010000055.1:0-18881 GCA_039026865.1 Bacteroidota bacterium
AAGAAACAGATCTACCACCACAATTCGAGATTTGGTACAAGAAAATACCCTGACCACTAATGACTTTATTTTTCCCTTATTCCTATTGGAAGGAAACAATAAGAAATCAGAGGTGGAATCTATGCCTGGAATTTTCCGCTTGTCTGAAGATTTGATGCTTAAAGAAATTGAAGAATGTCTTGAGCTCGGAATTAAGGGTTTCGATGTTTTTCCCGTAGTAGAGGAAGCTTACAAAGACAAAAAAGCTTCAAAAAGTTACGACCCGGATTTCTTTTATTTAAAAAGCCTCAAAAAAATCAAGGATGAGTTTCCGGAGGCTCTTATTATCACTGATGTGGCAATGGACCCTTATAGTTCTGACGGTCATGACGGAATAGTAAAAGAAGGAAAAATCTTAAATGATGAGACGTTAGACATTCTAGGACAAATGGCACTGGCTCAAGCAGAAACCGGAATTGATATGATAGGCCCATCCGATATGATGGATTTTCGCGTAGGATACCTCAGAAGAGTGTTGGATGAAAATGAGTTTACTAATACGGGAATCATGTCCTACACCGCCAAATACGCGAGTGCCTTTTATGGTCCTTTCAGAGATGCGCTGGATTCCGCACCAAAATTTGGAGATAAAAAATCTTACCAAATGAATCCCGCAAATTCTGATGAGGCAGTACTCGAGGCAGAGTTGGATTTTACAGAAGGTGCGGACGTGTTGATGATAAAGCCGGCACTTGCCTACTTGGATATTATTCAACGATTGAAGTCCTCATTTCACGTTCCAATTGCGGCGTACCATGTATCTGGCGAATACGCTATGATAAAAGCGGCAGGTGAAAGAGGTTGGCTAGATGCAGAAAAAGTGATGATTGAATCGCTGCTTTCTATCAAACGAGCCGGCGCAGATATAATACTCACTTATTTTTCCAAAGAAATAGCAAAGCATTTGAAATAGTAATTACAGCTATCGTCTAGCATATAAATACATCATTAATGTGAGTTCTTCAGTTGTTTTCAAATTTTATTTAGTATCTCTAAAAAAACTTGTATCTTTTGAAAGAAAACGATGTTTCTAGCTCATAGAGTGTGTTTTTTTGGATTTCAATGTACAAATAGGTGGTTGAATCTATCTTTGATATTTAATGAAAACGCAATAAAACCACAGATTTGCCTTCAATTTGTTCAAAACTCAGACGAATTTTTGAGAAATTGATTCTAAGGTATACAAATAAATTCAATCCATTCTTTTGCTAAAAAACTACACTGCTAGGTGTTAGGGGGGTGTTTTACGTCTTTTCTTAGAGGTACTAATTTAGTAAAGGCAAACACCATAAAAACAAATCCTAAGTATTCGTTTAGCATAACCAATAAATTAATATGGCTAAACTTAATGAGTAGTATTTTATAGAGATTGTTACAAATCTTTTTCAGATATTGTATGTGTTGGAGTTGAAAATATTGAAGATAAGGTTGATTAAAAAATCAAAATTTTACTCTATACGCGAAAGAGAGGTTAAATTTTAATCCTTGCGAAGAAACTAATCAAACAATCCCTCTTCTCTTTCTAACATTAAGATAGAGGCCTGAGGTACGATAAAATACTTCTCCTCATTATACATCACTTCAAAGGCACCTTTCTGAAGGAAAATAGCTAGATCACCTTCTTGTGCTTGCAGTGGCACATACTTTACTCTCTCTTCATAAGGTTTCCAGTCCTCTTCATCTACAATATTGGGGATCGCGTAACCCGGCCCTGCTTTCACTATATACCCGCTTTGTACTTTTTCTTTCTCTTGAACACCTGGGGGTAAGTAAATACCACTATCGGTTTTCTGACGTTCTTTTGCAGGTTTAATCAAAACCCTGTCTCCAACAATGATGATTTTCTTTAATTTATTATCTAAGGTTACTTCCATATGGATTATTTAATTTTATTCCTGCTCAAGAAGCGAATCTAAAAAAGTTTATTATCGCTACCCCTATCTTTCATCCCAGCTCGGTTCAAAAGTTTATTGTCTAATGATTTTGAAGTTTTAGCGCCAAGTTCTTTCAAGCGCTCGGTCTTTCGAATAAGATTATCTTTTCCATCCACTAGTTTATTCATTGCTAAAGCGTATTGCGATTTGGACTTATCCAGTGATCTACCGATTTCCATTAAATCATCCACAAATGATTTGAACTTATCATAAAGGGCACCTCCTTGACGAGCAATCTCAAGTGCGTTTCTGTTTTGGTACTCGTGCTTCCAAATGCTTGAAATAGTTCTAAGGGTAGCTATTAGTGTAGTTGGACTTACAATTATGATACTTTTTTCATGCGCCTCATTGTAGATGTTTTCTCCCTGTTGATACATTAGTGCAAAAGCTGACTCAATAGGGACAAACATAAGTACATAGTCTAGCGATCCACCATCAAATAGCTGATGATAATTCTTTTCTGACAGTCCCTTCACATGTGCTCGTATGGAGGCAAGGTGTGCTTTCAGTTGCCTTTCTTTTTCTGCTTCATCTTCAGTATTCGCATATTTTTCGTAGGCGATAAGGGATACTTTAGAATCAATGACTAAATTCTTATTTTCAGGCAGTTTAATAATTACGTCAGGCCGCAACCTCCTGCCTGCTTCCGATTGAAAAGACGTCTGCACAAAGTACTCCCTATTTTTTTCTAACCCGGATTCTTCTAGGATTCTTTCCAAAACAATTTCTCCCCAATTCCCTTGCGCTTTTATATCACCTTTCAGCGCTTTTGCAAGATTCGAGGCTTCTTTGGTCATTCGATCATTCAGCTCTCTCAAACCAAGAATTTGCTCGCGTAGCGCGAAGCTTCTTTCTAGACTCTCTTTATTTGTCTGTTCTACTTTCCTCTCAAACTGTTGCAACTTTTCCCCTAAAGGTCCTAATAATTCATGCAAGTTTGATTTGTTCTGATCTGTAAATTTTTTACTCTTTTCCTCAAAAATTTCATTGGCTAAGTTTTTAAATTCAGTCGTAAATTTTTCTTGAAGTTGGGTGAGTTCATTCTTTTGCTCTGTAAGTCTAATTTGAACATTTTGATAATTAGCTCTAAGCGTCGCGTTTTGATTATTAAGATAAATGATCTCTTCATGCTTTCGGTTTAGATTATCATTTAGCGAATCAATTTCTTCAGATAGTTTTTTAGCTCTTTCAACTTCAAGCCGAAGTTGAAACCGGAGATCATCTATTTCAGGAGAATTGCGACTATGTTTATTTTTTGCCAATAACTTGTGTTTAATACTTGCTAGTAAATAACCCAAACCTGTACCAGCAAGCAATCCTATCAGGAGAAAAACAAGACTAATGTCCATCATTCAAAACTAAGTAATTTTTACTAAAAATATTAGTAATTCGTCTTCAATTTAATAATCTGGCGTACATCTGAATAGTATTCTCTAAGCCATAATATAATGCATCACATATGAGAGCATGTCCAACAGACACCTCTTTGATAAAAGGAATAGATTCTTTCAAAAATTTTAAATTATTCAGATCCAAGTCGTGACCGGCATTGATTTCAAGGCCAATTGAACTTGCATACTGTGCTGATTCTTTATATGGTTTTATTGCTTCATTCTTATTCTTGGAGAAGCAAGTAGCATACCTCTCTGTATAGAGTTCTACTCTGTCAGTACCACATTTTTTTGCACCATCCATTATTTGTTTTTCGGGCTCTACAAAAATGGATGTCCGCACTCCCCACGACTTTATTTGAGAAATAATATCTTTCAGCGTAGATTCATGTTTAACGGTATTCCATCCAGCATTTGAGGTTAGAACATCTGGCGGATCAGGAACAAGAGTCGCTTGCGCAGGTCTTATTTCTTCTATCATTTGTATGAAACGATCATTCGGATAACCCTCAATATTAAATTCTGTAGTTACTACTTCTTTCAAATCATAAACATCTTTTTCTGTGATATGACGTTGGTCTGGCCTAGGGTGCACAGTTATCCCCAGTGCACCAAATCGTTCGCAATCCTTTGCCACTTGAATCAAATCGGGATTATTCCCTCCTCTCGCGTTTCTTAGCGTTGCAACTTTATTGATATTTACACTTAGTTGAGTCATGGTTAAAGAATGCTTTTCTTGACAAAGTTGTTCGTATAAAAGATGAAAATGAATTTAAAAACCAATATTGAAGCAGAAATTAAGCAAGCAATGCGAAAGAAGGATAAAGATCGATTACGCGCTTTACGTGCAATTAAATCACAAATATTGCTTGCTGAAACAGAAAAAGGTAGGTCTGGTGCATTAACAGAGGAGACAGAAGTTAAACTGCTTACCAAATCCGCGAAGCAGAGAAAAGAGGCTATTCAAGTTTATGAAGAACAGGGCCGGGAAGACCTGGCAGCTACTGAGAGATTTGAATTAAAGGTAATTGAAAGCTTCTTGCCCCTACAATTGAGTGATGCAGAGGTTGAATCAGCAGTTAAAAAGATTATTGAAGAAATAGGGGCATCAAGTATTTCTGATATCGGTAAAGTGATGAGTGCTGCCACAAAAAAACTCATCGGCAAAGCAGACGGAAAGACCATTTCTGAAATAGCGAAGAAACTTTTAACTGTCTAGAATTGAGCAAAATAGATATTGTTATTCTAGTACTATTCGCTTTTGGAGCTTATAGGGGATATCTCCGGGGTTTTATTGTCGAAGTTTTTTCTTTGATTGCTTTTTTTGTGGGGATTGTTTTAGCTCTATTGTTAACCATACCCGTTACGACTCGATTTTTCGATAAGACCAGTTTCTATAATATTGTAGCAATTCTGATTTTTATTTTACTTTTTATCTTATTGCGTTTAGGAATTAAAATTGGTGGAAGATTATTAAAAAATGTTGTAGATGTCACTATCTTCGGAAAGCTAGACAATTTTATTGGAGGACTAACTGGAATTCTAAAATGGGCATTTTTAATAAGTGTAATTTTTTGGGTATTTGCTTCCGTAGGTTTCGAATTTCAACAAAATCTTATTTCAGAAAGTGCAATTTCCCCATATATTATTCCGATTGCTCCCCAAGTGCTAAGCTGGATGAGTGGATTAATTCCTTTTATACAAGATTTGATCGACTCAATGAATAACTTACCTAAATCGAAAGATCCTTTTATAACGCTTATGGCAAATTAAAATAAAATTATGACTGCTTATCAATTGATAAATTATATAATTCCTTCCTTAAAAAAGAGCGATGATATAACCAGGGCTAAGCAATGGATGGATGAATTGAGAGTGAAGGAACTACCAGTAGTCCATGGAGATAAACTACTTGGTTTTATTACAGAAGACCTTTTGTTTGATACAGAAATCATAACCCCAGCGGTGGTTGATTATCCACTAATCGGTCAAACATGTTTCGTAAAAGCAACAAATCACTACTATGATATATTAGAGGTACAGAGCCATCATCAAATGAAAATGGTTGCCGTTTTGGATCTCAATGACGATTTTAAAGGAGTGGTATTAACTGACGATATTTTACACGAGTTGGCAAAAACAGCAATTGTAAATTCCAATGGTGCGATCGTTGTTTTAAAATCTACTCTAAGTGATTATTCATTGTACGAAATCTCAAGATTAGTAGAAATGAATGGCGCTATTATCCTTGGGTCAAATGTAAAGCCTGACCCCGATGATCCTGTCCTCTTAGAGATCACACTTCGAATCAATCATCAGGATGTCAACCAAATAGCATCGGGATTAACTAAAAGCGGCTATCAGGTAATTTCTTCTTATAATGCTGATGATAACTCATTTGATGAAAAAGATCGCTTTGGTCTTTTAATGAAATTTTTAGATCCGTGACTAAGAAATATGTAATAAATGGTCTCATTCTAAAAAATGACTCTGACAAATATTTTAATCAGATAACCGATCGTCTTTCGGAAGAAGATATAGAGACTTATTACACTGAAGGATTTCACCAAAGAAATCCTAGCTTTTCTAATATTGACAAAGTAGTTAAAGTTATTCCAAATGATTGTGATGTGGTTTTGAGTTTGGGTGGGGACGGGACTTTTCTCGAATCTGTTTTACTTGTTGGTGAGAAAGAAATTCCTATTTTAGGTATCAATATAGGTAGACTTGGATTTCTCGCCAGTATTGCCAAAGAATACATAAAGGAGTCGCTATATCTACTTTTTAAAAAGCGGTTTGATATTGAAAAAAGATCGCTGGTCTCCATTGAGACTAGTTTGAATATTTTCGATGGCAAATGTTTTGCCCTTAATGAGTTTGCAATATTGAGGAAAGACCTTTCGTCTATGATTCAGATTAAAAGCTACATTAACAATCACTATCTAAACACGTATTGGGCAGACGGAGTGATGGTATCTACCCCTACAGGATCAACCGGATATTCGCTCAGTTGTGGAGGCCCATTAATGATGCCAGACGCAAAAGATTTTGTGATAACCCCTGTAAGCCCTCATAACTTAAACGTTCGGCCGCTAATTGTAAGTGATGATTCGGAACTAAAATTTGAAATAGAAACTCGCGAGAGAAGCTATCTTTTATCTCTCGATTCAAGATCTGAGACAGTTTATAATGACCTATCAATCATTGTAAAGAAGGCGCCTTTCTATGGAAAACTTATTCGTATAGAAGGTATTAATTTTCCGGATACTATAAGAAATAAGCTTGGGTGGGGCTTTGATAAAAGGAATTAAAGCTGTTTTCATCGAAAAATCATCAGACTGCTATAACCTCTAAAAGCCTGTTTGTTTATAATAACTTAGTTTTATGCGGGTTAGACTTGTAGAGTACTATAACTTCTATTTTTGTAATGAATAATTGCCATTATCAATGAATATTAGAATTTTGACAGTTACGTTTATGTTCATTGCCATGTTTACCCTAGTGGATCATGTTGATGCTCAAAGAACGAATAAATACAAAAGACTAAAACAAAACAGCAAAAAGCTATCTAGATATCACGGAACAGCACGTCGAAAAAACAGGTTTCAGCCTTATTTTTATGTGGGTAGTTCAATTAATGCAGGCAATTATTTCGGTGATTTAGCCCCGAGATCGGAGGCAGCAAGCACAGATATTTCATTTACCAGGCCAGGTCTTGGCATTTATGGTGGCTATAAATTTCACCATTCTTTGGCTCTCAGAGGAGGTTTTAATTGGATAAGGGTATATGGTGATGATTTTTCAGCAGATCCCAATGGCAATGAATCTGAAAAATCCAGGTATGTTAGAAATTTGAGTTTTAGAAATGATATTAAAGAATTTCAGCTAGGTTTAGAGATTTATTTACTCCCAAACTTTGATGGCCCATATCGAAGACTTCCTTTTAACATCTATCTTTTTGTAGGTGGTACTATTTATCATCATGCCCCTCACGGATTAGTACCTAATTTTGATTACCAATCTGATACAGAAGGTGATGGTATATTTGAAGCCTCAAACTTTGAACTAGCTCCTCAAGCGGGAGAATGGGTAAATTTAAGAAAATTAAAGACAGAGGGTGAAAGCTATTCTAGTGTAGGGTTTTCCATTCCTTTGTCAATTGGAGCACATATGGCACTTCCAGGCACACCATTCAATTTGGGAGTTGAATTTGGTATACGATACCTTTTCACAGATTACATTGATGATGTGAGTGGTCAGTATTTAGCTTTAGATTCTTTCGAAGATCCGCTGGCCAGGATTATGTCCGATAAAAGCACAGTTCCCGTAAGTTCTAGAGATGAAGCAAGAGACTTAACCATATTAAATATCAACCAAGAAACTTTTAGCAATGGTGAAACCTACTTTATTGAAAGCAACAATGGGACCGGTCTTGAAGGAAGTGTCAGGGGCGATCCTAACGATAATGATCTAATATTTGTGACTCAACTAAAAATAACCTATATATTCGGTGGCGTTATAAGAAGACGTGCCAAATACAGATAATAAATAGTTTGAAAAGACTTTTTTTCCTTACGTTTTTAATATACTCTGCCCTTTCATCAGCACAGTTTATGGAGTTTGGTGGTGGATTGGGTTCAATGAACTATTCAGGCGACCTGGTCAGAGGATATAGCTTTAGTACGAGTTCAATTGCAGGAACCGTGTTTTATCGAATGAATTTTTCTGAAATCCTTACTATTAAATTAGGATTAACGATTGGTAGCTTGCGAGGATCAGAAACTCCTATTGATGCGTTTGCTATTGAAAGGGACCATTCGTTTAATTCCAATCTGGTAGAATTATCCTCGGTTTTTGAGTATCATTTTTTAGATTTTAAAACCTCTGACTCACCGGTAAACTATTCTCCCTATATATTTGGAGGTGTTGGGGTGATTAGTTACGATGCTCCCACTGATGAAGAAACCAGCCAACTTCAGTTCGTACTTCCAATGGGTGTTGGGTTTAAGTATCTAATTAAGAAAAAGTATACTATTGGTTTTGAAGCTGGTGCCAGGAAAACATTCTTTGATTACCTTGATGGCATTTCAGACGGAGATATCATTGATAAAGATTATCAGTATGGTAATCCTAAAGATGATGATTGGTTCTTTTTTACTGGGCTTACATTTAGTATTACTTTGTTTAATGTGCCGTGTCCGTTTCCTTACCGACCTAATCAATCTATTCTCGCTCGTTAAGAGAAGTTAAATCACTGATTTTCATTCCCTTTAATAAAAAAAAGAACCATTTTTGTAGCCTTTTTGAAATAGTTTTGGAAGAGTTGAAAAACCACATAGATCCAACAAAAATACCAAGCCATATTGCCGTTATTATGGATGGAAATGGGAGATGGGCTCAGAAACAAGGTGTTAAACGTATATTAGGGCATCAGAACGCTATCGAGGCGGTCCGAAATGTGACTGAGGGTGCAGCGGAGCTTGGAGTCAAATATCTCACTCTTTTTGCTTTTTCAACTGAAAACTGGAGTCGCCCAAAATTAGAAGTAGATGGATTGATGACACTTCTTGTTAATACAGTCAAAAATGAACTTTCTATTTTACAAGAAAAAGATATAAAATTGTCTTTTATCGGTGAGATGAGTAAACTGCCTCTAACAGCGCGAAAGAGCCTTAATCAAGCTATAAAAATTACAAGTGGGAATAACGGGATGGAACTGATTCTCGCCTTGAATTACAGCGGTCAATGGGATTTGACACAGGCAGTGAATGAATTAATTCTGGCAACAGAAGGAAAGGTGTCTGCATCCGATATAGAAAAACATTTAAGCACATCAGGAAAACCTAATCCAGAGTTGTTAATTAGAACAAGTGGTGAAATGAGAATTAGCAATTTTATGCTTTGGCAACTGGCATATACAGAGCTGTATTTTATGGATATATTGTGGCCTGATTTTAGAAAAAAGGATTTGTGCAAAGCCATTATTTCTTATCAAAGAAGAGAAAGAAGATTCGGAAAGACGAGTGATCAAATGAACATATGAAAAAAATATTAACCCTATTAGTTTTATTAGCCTCAGCCCGAATTTCCATCGGACAAATAGTGTTTGGCAGAGATCAAAGTAAATCGCCTGATGGATTTTCTATCAATTATTCTAGCCCCAGAGAATATGAAATAGCAAATATCGAGGTAACAGGAGTTCAATATTTGGATAATAATGCGTTGATTTCGCTCTCGGGTTTAAGAGTAGGTGACAAAATCAAAGTGCCAGGAGATGATATCACTACAGCCATCAAAAAATTGTGGAATCAGGGTATTATTGGTAATGTGGCCATTTTTGCTTCTAAGGTAGAAGGTAACAAAATCTGGTTGGTCGTAGAACTTACAGAACGTCCCAGGCTAACAAGATATACAATTGAAGGCGTCAATAAAACACAAAAAGGGGAAATAGAAGAAAAAATTGGTGTAGTAAGGGGTAAGATGCTTACTGATGTTTTGCTAAAAAATACAGAACTGGCAGTTCAAAAGTATTTGGAAGGGAAAGGTTATTTAAATGCTAAAGTAGATGTGATACAGCAAAATGATACAATACTTAGAAATAGTGCTTACCTGAAAATAGATATAGAAAGAGGCCAGAAAATAAAGATTCGCAACATCCGATTTGAAGGAAATCAAGAATTTACCTCTGCTAAACTCCGTTCCAAATTCAAGAAAACAGGGATGACTCCTAAATTCTCACTTCCAACAGAAATAATTGAGAATGTATCTCGTCTGTTATGGCCTCCAAACCTTGTTGAATTTGTGAATAATCGCAAAAAGGTTTCCAAGGAAGAAACCAGGGAATACCTTGCAACACACGTAAACCTTAACTTCTTTAAATCAGCAAAATACGTGGAAGAAGAGTACAATGCAGACAAAGATCTTCTTATTACCTTCTACAATTCTAAAGGCTACAGAGATGCAGAAATAGTTGCTGATACCACATACGGTATCAGCAACAAATACATGAACATAGATCTTAAGGTTGATGAGGGAAGCAAATATTATTTTGGTGACATTAGCTGGACAGGGAATTATGTTTATGAAGATCAGCAATTAGAAAAAATACTGGGAATAGAAAAAGGAGATGTGTATGACCTGGATCTCGTAAACAAAAAATTGAATTTCAATCCTAATGGAGCTGATATAAGCTCTCTTTATATGGATGATGGCTACTTATTTTTCAATGTAAATCCGGTAGAAGTTGCAGTTGTCAATGATTCAATAGATTTGGAAATGAGGGTTTACGAAGGAGCGCAAGCGACACTAAATAAAGTAACCATCAGTGGAAATGATAAGACAAATGATTACGTTATTTTGCGTCAGCTATGGACAAGACCCGGAGACAAATTCAGTAGATCTAACCTGATCCGTACACAATCTGAATTGGCAGGACTGGGTTATTTTGATCCTGAGCAGATCAACCCTGATGTACGACCTGATCCCATCAACGAAACAGCTGACATAGAATGGCAACTGGTAGAACGATCTAATGATCAGATCGAGCTCTCCGGAGGATGGGGCGGTGCATTTGGTTTTGTAGGAACACTTGGGGTCACTTTCAATAATTTTTCCGTTCAAAATATTTTTACACCGGAGAAATGGAGAGGTCTCCCCGTAGGCGATGGTCAATCTTTAGGATTACGATTACAAGCAAACGGAAGGCAATTCCAGAGCTATTCTATTTCTTTTCAAGAGCCTTGGCTAGGAGGCAAAAAGCCCAACTCTCTTGGATTGAGTTACAGTAAATCAATACAAAGATCGATTAGTAGCATAACTGACGAAACATTAGGATGGCTTAAAGTTACAGGTATTTCAGCATCATTAGGCCGTAGAGTTAAGTGGCCTGATGATTACTTTGTGGTAAGCACAGGAATATCATATCAACGATACGACCTTCTTCAATTCACCAGTAGGTCTTTAGGTTTTGATACCGGCGACGCAAATAGTTTTACCCTGAACGCTACCATTGCGAGAAGATCTGTCAACAACCCAATGTATCCAAGAACCGGTTCTGAAGTTTCGTTAGCGGCCTCATTCACCCCCCCTTTCTCACTATGGAGAGATATTGATTATGAAAATGCCGAACCAGAAGAACGATTCAAATGGCTAGAATATCATAAATGGAATTTTGACAGTAAGTATTATTTAACCTTAACGGGAAAGCTGGTTCTTGCAGCAAGAGCACATTTTGGTTATCTGGGTTCGTATACGGATAAAGTTGGAGTAGGTCCTTTTGAAAGATTCCAGATGGGGGGTGATGGTTTGACTGGTCAAAATTTCTTATTAGGAACAGACGTAATCGGATTACGCGGTTATCCAAACAATTCAATTACTCCCGTAGATATTGAAAATAATATTGAAGGCGGCACAATTTTCAATAAGTACGTAATGGAGGTCAGATATCCTATTTCACTAGCTCAATCCGCCACTATTTACGCGTTAACTTTTGTAGAAGGTGGCAATAATTGGGATCGTTTTGCAGACTTTAACCCTTACAATGTAAAAAAATCCGCAGGTTTCGGCCTTAGAATTTTCATGCCAGCGTTTGGTCTTATGGGAATAGACTGGGCATACGGTTTTGATCGTGTACCTGGATCACTAGAAAATTCTGGTCCCCAGTTCCATTTCTCAATTGGACAACAAATTCGCTAAGTCAAAAAAGACCAATGAAAAAGATTCATATACTCCTATTTGCACTCTTTGCTGCAAATCTTAGTTTTGCGCAAAAATTTGGATACATAGATACCCAGTATATCCTGGAGAAGATACCTGAATATAATGAAGCCCAGGCCGAAATTGAAAAACTGGCCACAGGATGGGAGCAAGAAATACAAGATATGTATCAGAAAGTTGAACAGATGGAAGTAGATCTCAAGGCAGAGGAGGTGCTCTTAACCAAGGAAATGTGGGAAGAGCGCAATTCGGAAATTGAAAGAAACTGGAAAGAAGTAAAGGAATATCAGCAATCCATTTTCGGTTTTGATGGCCTTTTCTTTCTAAAGAAAAAAGAGTTAGTTAAACCTGTGCAGGATCAAGTCTTTGGAGCGGTGGAGCGTGTAGCAAAAAATAATCGACTTCAAATAGTGTTCGATAAATCGGGTGACCTAGTAATGATATATACCGACCCCATCCACGATTATACAGATTTTGTGCTTGAGGATCTTGGATTGGTAGAAAACCAAAGCATAGGAAACAATTAAAGAATATTGATTGAAGAAAATCAATCATGCACGTAACGAAAGCCCAAAGAGATAAACAGAGAAATTATGAAAGTTAGAATTTTACTTATTACAGCAATGGCTATGGTTGGATTTGGACTAATGGCCCAGCTGAAAATCGGTTATACAAATGTAGAATACGTTTTGAGTCTCATGCCAGAAGCTAAACAAATAGAGAGCGAGCTCGCTGCATACGAAAAACAACTGGGAACTCAATTAGAGTCAAAGTACAAAGACTATCAAACCAAAGTTGCCGATTATCAGCAGAATGCTGAAACCTATACCGAAGTCGTACGAGCAGATAAAGAAAGCGAAATTGTGAATCTTCAGACCTCCATCCAAGAGTTTGAGACAAATGCTCAAAACTCACTTCTCAATAAAAGAAATCAACTTCTTCAGCCCGCATTCGAGAAAATAGGTGTGGCAATTGAGAGTGTTTCAAAAGAAAGTGGCTACACACATGTGTTTAATATGACTGCAAGCGGTCAAAGTATTCTGCTTTATGCCAGGGAAGAAGATAATGTCACCAACCTCGTTTTGCAAAAACTAGGTATTGATCCTCCAGCAGATAATTGATAGCCAAAAACAATAAAACCCCTTCACCAAGGGGTCTTTATGCAATTATAATCCCCAAGATTAGGCCGCCAAGTATAATCAGAGGTGTAGGAAAACGAGTGAACAATAAAGTAGCTATTGTAGCTAACATCAAGATATAATTAATAAATGACTGCTCCATAGGCACCAAAATCAGAAAAGCGGCGGCAATTACCATCCCAGCGCTCACCGCATTAATTCCTTCCAAAGATGCTCTTACTATCCGATATTTTTTTAACTGTGTCCAGAAACGGATCACGAAGAAGATCAGAAATGTTCCGGGTAAGAAAATACCCATTGCTGCCATTACTGCACCAATTATTCTTCCACCTAGACCAAGCCCATCTGTACTTAAAGCTCCCACATAAGCGCTAAATGAAAAAGTAGGACCGGGTATTGCTTGAACAATTCCATAACCGTGTACAAACTCTTCGGATGTTAGTAATTGTTTAAATTCTACAAACTCGGTGTATAATAACGGCACCAATACCTGCCCTCCGCCAAAAATCAAACTCCCATTTCGGTAGAAATTCTCAAAAATACGTAGTGGTTGAAATTGAGTAATACCGCCTAAAGCTGCTGCAAGCGCCAATACTGAAATCCATAAAATTAAATTGGACCAATTGATTTTAATTTTTCCCTTTTCTTCTACCGGTTGCCTTTTATATTTCCAGGTTGTAGCCACGCCTCCAAGAATGATCAGGGCTGGAAATGCGTAAGGAGATTTAAGCGTATAAGAAGCAATAGCGGAGATCACCATCAACAGCAATCCAGATTTGGTTTTTATTACTTTAATCGAGATTTGATATGAAGAGTGCGCCACAATCCCAACTGCCATGGGCTCAACAAAACGCAAAAAGGAAAGCGAAATCTGGAGTTCTTCTGCGGAACTAACCAATAATGCCATAGTGGTCATGATGGTGATAGCGGGAAGCATCCAAACCAGCAACGTGAGATAGGCCAGATTAGGGCCACCAATTTTGTATCCAAGCGAGGTGATGGTTTGCGTAGAAGTAGGACCTGGAAGTACCTGACAAAGTGCGTATAGTTCTATCAGATCCTCCTCTGAAAGATACGCACGCTTTTTCACCAGCATATCCAGAAACATGCCGAAATGTCCTTGTGGCCCTCCAAAAGCCGTGACCGAAAGAATGGAAATGTCCTTCAGGAATATAATATTACGAACCCTTCTTATAGACATATTTAAGATTTGAGACCTATTTCCTTGAGCCTTTGATGAAGAAACTCACCTGCGGTAATATCTTCAAAAGCCTTTGAGTTATTAGCATCTATGCAATGGGGCAAGCAAGTCAAATCCATTTCCGAAACAGGATGCAAAAAAAATGGAATAGAAAAGCGTGAAGTGTTCATTAATTCTATAGGAGGATTTATAACTCTGTGGATGGTGGATTTTAATTTTTTATTAGTGAGACGCTCCAGCATATCCCCCACATTTACAACAATTTGATCGGGGAGAACAGTGATAGGAATCCATTTGCCGTCTCTTCTCAATACCTGAAGCCCATCAGCACTAGCCCCCATCAATAAGGTAATTAAATTAATGTCTCCATGCTCGGCTGCACGTACAGCGCCATCGGGAATCTCTTCTGGATTTTCTATGGGGAAATAGTGAATGGGCCTAAGGATACTATCTCCTTTTTTGACCAAATCATCGAAATAATTTTCTGGCAACTGAAGATAAACAGCAATTGCCCTTAAGATTTGAATTCCAATCTGAAGTAATATCTTGTAAGCTTGAATAGTATACTTTTCAAAATCCTCAACTTCGTCCGGCCAGATATTACTGGGCTGAGCTGGGCTTTTACCTTCTTCCGGTTGACCAACATGATAGAATTCTTTTAGGTCACCTGTATTTCTCCCCTTTGCTCTCTCTCTGCCTTTACTGATGTAACCTCTTTGTCCGGCAATCTCTCGCTTTTCATATTTTTGTTTTACATCATTTGGCAACCGAAAAAACTTTTCCACCACAGCATATAGTCTTTCAGTGAGTTCATGTGAAAGTCCGTGATTTTTTATGGATACAAAACCAATATTGGTGTATGCATTGCCTAAGTTTCTCACAAAAGCTGCTTTTTTTTCGGGTGATCCATTCACAAAATCATCAAGGTCTAAGAAAGGGATTTCATCGTAAAGTAGTTCTGACATTCAATAGTTCGATTTTTCGACGTGATAATCTAGTTTTTACAGAATGTTTAATATAAAAATGACAAGTTTAAATCAAAAAACGATTGACTTGCGTGATTTGGTGTTTTCTCCTTAAAAAGTTGAAATCAATTCAACACACTTCTTAATACTTCTAGTGATTTAGGTTTGGAAATATGTGCATGATGCTGATAAAAGCTCAATATCACCTCCAACATTTCATTTCTAATCCTTCTATTTAAATTGTAGCTAGAGCCGTAAGGGTCGGTCAGCATCTTTTCCAGCAATACGTTGCCTTCCGCAGATGGAGAAAGTTTATTCATGGAGCTAAATAAATACTCGGCTTGCTCTATTTCATAGCCTAGGTAAGATCCAAGTTTCAGTAAAAACTGAATATGAAAATTACTCACTCCTGTTGCCAAACGGTCAAATGATATGATAGATGCCTCTACAAATGAATACAGATTCTCGTTTGGCGCTAGCTCAAATTGCAAAAGTTTCGAAAAGATCTCCGTAAGAAATAAAGTAATAGTGCTTTTGGTAAGATCTCTGTGAATATTGTGAAAAGGGATATGATTTTTGAACTCTGAGATCCTTTGTAAATCCCTGGATTCTTTTATATATAAGACTAAATCTAATACAGAGAATGGTTGAAAATAGCCGATACTTTTTTTTGATTTTGGACTTCTAATCGCATTTACAATGTAAGACCCATATCCATATTGTTCCGTAAAGAGCCTCGCAATGATTGAACTATCCCCATATTTAATATAGCTTAAAACGATTCCTTTTGATTTGGCTATCATCAATGAGAACAGATTACCTAACAACCGCAACCTTGCCCACGAGCGTCTCTTCTCCGTCTGATGTAGCACTGAAAAAGTAGTAAATACCTGTGACTACCCTTCTTCCTTCATGGTCTAATAAATCCCATGAAGCAGAACTCCCATTTGCTATGATCTCTTTTACCAGGTTTCCATTGATATCAGTGATCTTCAAATTTACATTTCGAGCAAGCCCACTGAGTCCCACGAGTCCGTCATAGCCTGGTCTGACAGGATTTGGAAAAACCGATACGTTATTATGGGCGCTACTTCCAATAGATGAAGCACTGCGATATGAAACCATTCCTTTTCCGGTGGCTATAAAAACCTCGCCATTTTTTCCATTATAAGCCAAATCCAAAATCTGATCAGAAGGTAGCGGACTATTAGAAGCGTTAAAGAGCGCTACTAGCTCCGAGGCGTTTTCGTCAAATACCCAAAGACCTCTATTTGTTCCAAACCAGACTCGGTTTCCGCCATCCGTTAAGGCAGCATTGACAACCTCGTCTTCAAAGAGCACCCGGTTTTCAAAAGTTGGGAGGATGGCTTCTGTATCAGAGAAAATAAAAGAGGCCGCTGGATAAAAAGCAGGTCCTCCGTCAGTTGCAACCCAAACATTGTCTTCTATGCTAATAGCTATATCGTTGACAAAAGAAGGAAGTCCATCTAATCTTGATAACTCATCCATTGCATTTTCCTGTATATCAATGATCGTGATGTTCCCATCTTGAGAGACTGCCCATGCTACCCCTGTTTCTGCAACATTAATGGAGAGAAAACCGGTGTTGAAAACCTCAAACGAATGGTAAGAGACCCAGTTTTCCTGCTCATCGTGCACATGGATGGGCTGGCTTCCGGATCCCCCCACCCAAAGACGATCTCTTGAGTTGAGCGTAGTTAAAATCGTATCTAAGCTTACCATACTCCCGGGAATATCGGTCACCATTTCATTGGTGTTTCTGATATACAATCCATCACCAATGGAAGAAAAGTATCTTATCCCATCAAAGTCTTCTACATCGGATATGTTTTCGAATTCGGCAATGGATGTATTTGCCCATCCGCCTGATGAGAAATACGAATAACCAATCATTTTTTGCGTACCATCATAAGAAAGTATAGAAGGCGCATGAAATGCATACACTGTGTCGTTGAGTAATTTAATTCTAGAAAAGCTGTCTGATAGTGGCCCGGATGGAGAGAAGCTCACCTCATTTTCATTAATGAGTCCCAAATCCCCATCTGCGATAAAAAGCTCTTCGCCTATGGCTGCCAGATCGTTAATCAAAAGCGCATTTGAGGTAAGCACATGTTCAAACACTTCATTGGCCCACCTAAATATTTTGCCGTTTGCCACAGTAAATAGTCCAAGATTAAGTTCAAAAAGCCTGCTTGCTCCTTCCGGCAGGTCTGTTTCACTGTCTTTCCAGGTTCCATTGGAAAATACCATGATGCTTCCATTATTACTCACCGAATATAGCTTCTGATTTTCAATCGAAAAATCCCTGAAATCTGTCGTATTTGGGTACCGGGTCCAATTATTAAAGTCTAACAAGTTGTTATTTAGACTTCCTGATTGCACTCCTTCATTTGTAAGGATAAAAAGTGAGTCATTTTTAGCGATGATTTCTTTCACTTCTACCTGATCTCCTCCCGAACCAATCTGGATATAATTTTCAGTAATCTGTGCTGTGGAGATGGTGATCACAATCACACCTAGACTCGTTGATAAGTAGGCGACTCCATCATTGATAGCAATCTCATTTACTCTTTTTCCGCCTTCCAGGTCGGAGTTTGCAATATCACTTATGGTAATGATCTCATCCTCAAATATAAAATCTACCAAGCCTTCGCTGTATCCAACAATCAAAACATGATTCTCTTCATCATAGGTCATTGCTGAAATCCTTGCTGATGAGAGTCCATCTATTTTTGAGAGTTTCCTAATTTCTCTGGTAGTTAGGTGATAAGAGAAAAGTCCATTTTCAACTGCGCAAAAAATTTTGTCTTGCGTAGAGGTGAGTAATTGTGCATTTTGATAACTGAAGTGCGTCCGCCAGGTCCCTACCGCGATGTCCTGACCAGTGACATATAACCCTAATAACAGACTGGTGATCTTTGTGCAATGCTTTATAAAAGCAAGCCCTGCAAAGTGCTTCATAAATATTCCTTTCTCCTTAAACTACGGTTTGCTTTGATTTAGTACATTGATGCGAATATGAAGCTACATTACCGCATTTCATAAAGACCGCATGTATTTTAGTCCTGTGTTCTGCTTTAGCCATTCGTTCGTCTATTCGGTTATATGGGCTTCTTCCAAGATTCATATCCAACCTTGCCTTAATGACTAACTTGCCATTATTTGTGAGCCTATCGGTAACTGCAAGAATCTCTTTTATGAAAAAATGTGCCCCGTCTCCTCGTCTGTCCCAACTATTTCATAGTTAGAGACCCTGAGTAAAAGGTCATTGGCAAAGTTTAAATCGTTTATAAGATGATGAAAGAGTCTTTTTTGATATACCACGTTTTATTAAGAGAATCCTTTGAAAAACCCGCCTTTTGGCCCAACTCTTCGTTACTCAAAATTTCAAAAGCCTCATTTACGGTCAGTAAACTACGTTTTTGAAATTCTGAAAGCCTCGATTTGAACCAAAAATCCAGTTTTGCAAAGGATTC
>JBCCLN010000056.1:0-18791 GCA_039026865.1 Bacteroidota bacterium
ACCGCGCTATTGACAACGCCTTCAACCATGCAATGGCTTGCTTGGCTGCTTATCAGTTCCTTGACAAAAAACCTTCCATCTCCATGAAAAATAAAAGAGAAAGGGTACTTTCTTTAGTCAATTCGCCGAACTGACGTTAAACTACGTTTTTGACGTCTCGTCTCAGGAAAAAATCGCTACCTCAAATTCTTGAACTGAGTTTTTAGAGGTGCCCATAAAAAAGGATCCTACACTGACCCATAAAAATAGCTTAATTGATTCGGTGTCAATCAATGACTGTTTTATTCATTTTTTAGATGAAGTGGTGATATATCATCCCCCCAATAGATAGTTCTATGAGGAAAAGGAATCTCTATACCTTCACGATCAAATGCTGTTTTTAATCGTTTGTTGAATTCTCTTCCTAACGCCCACTGAGCGCTTGGTTTTGTCTTAATTCGGGCTTTAATAACAACAGCACTGTCTCCAAATTTATCCAGCCCAAAAATCTCAATTGGTTCCACAAATTTCTCCTTGAATTCCGTGTCATCATACAGCTTTCCCCCAACTTCTCGTATCACCTCAATGACTTTGTCTACATTTTCTTTGTACGCTACCCCTATATCAAAAACCATCGCAGACCAGTCTTTGGTCATATTAGCAAGCGTATCGATTTTTCCAGTCTGAAATGTATGAACCACGCCGGATAAGTCACGGAGTGTTACCGTGCGCAGATTGATGGCTTCCACCAACCCTCCAGTACCATTAACTACTATTACATCCCCTGCTCTAATTCTGTCTTCCATCAGTAGGAAAAAACCTGATATACCATCTCTTACAAGCTCTTGCGCTCCAAAACCAACCGCCAATCCAACAATACCGGCCCCTGCAAGGAGAGGTCTTATATCTAAACCTAGCTCTTTTAAAAGTATCATGATAAAAACAGTCCATAGTGCAGCAAGAGCTATACCATTTAACAATCCAAAAAGGGTATTCGCTCTTTTTTCATTTTCAATTTGATTTTCGGTTTGAGTCACTCGACTTATCATTGATTTTCTGAATCTATTAAGCAGGAACTTTATGGACCTGCGCACAACAATGAAAAAAATGAGCAGAATAGCAAGCTTTGGAACAGTTTGCACTCCCCAATCTAAAATAGACGCTATATGTTTGGTAAGTTCTTCTTGAGTTATCATATAATTGAAAACATAGTACGCGGTAAAGTCACAGGTGCATTGTCTTAAGGTTTGAAACCAAAAAACTCTAAATGAAAACTGATTTTAAACTTTCTATTTTAAATGGAATCTATGATCTGATTCAAGCTTTTGCTGGGCCGCATAGCCTTTGACGCAAGTTCTTCGTCTGGCTGATAATATCCTCCGATATCTACCGGCCCTCCTTGTGCTGCTATTAATTCCTCATTTATTTGATCTTCTTTCTCCACCAATTTCTGATGAACTTCTTTAAAATGTTCTTTCAATGAAACATCTTGATCCTGTTTTGCAAGCATCTCTGCCCAATACATGGCTAAATAGAAGTGGCTACCTCTATTGTCAATTTCATTTACCTTTCGTGATGGGGACTTATTTTCTTCCAAGAGCTTGGAAGTGGCTTGGTCTAATGTTTCGCTCATAAGCTTAGCTCGTTTATTTTTGTTTTTTTCTCCAAGATGTTCCAAAGAGACGGCCAACGCGAGGAATTCTCCTAGTGAATCCCATCTTAGGTGTCCTTCTTCTTTGAATTGCTGCACATGTTTAGGCGCTGAACCTCCAGCTCCTGTTTCAAACAAGCCCCCTCCATTCATGAGGGGAACAATAGAAAGCATCTTAGCGCTTGTTCCAACTTCTAAAATTGGAAATAAGTCTGTTAGATAATCCCTAAGTACATTACCAGTTACTGAAATAGTATTGTCTCCTTTGCGGATTCTTTCAATTGAAAATTTAGTGGCCTCAATCGGAGACATAATATGCGTCTCTATATCTGATGTATCATGATCTTTCAGATACTTTTCTACTTTTTTGATCAGTTCGGCATCGTGTGCACGGTATTTATCTAACCAAAAAACAGCTGGCGCTTTTGTTGCCTTGGCTCTGATCACGGCTAGTTTTATCCAGTCCTGAATTGGAGCGTCTTTAACCTGGCACATCCTGAAGATGTCACCTTCACTTACTTCTTGTTCCAACAGCACATTTCCATTAAGATCCACAACCTGAACTTTTCCTGGCTTGTCCAACTGAAATGTTTTATCGTGAGATCCGTATTCCTCCGCTTTTTGTGCCATCAATCCCACATTCGGCACGCTACCCATCGTCGTAGGATCGTAAGCGCCGTTTGTTTTACAGTCTTCTATCACTGCCTGGTAAACTCCGGAGTATGATCTATCCGGGATGACTGCTTTCGTGTCCTGGATCTGATTATCTTTATTCCACATTCGTCCGGAAGTACGGATCATTGCCGGCATTGAAGCATCGATGATTACATCACTAGGTACGTGAAGGTTTGTAATTCCCTTGTCTGAATTTACCATAGCAAGTGCCGGACGAGACTCATATGCTTTTTGAATTGCTTCCTCTATCTCCTTTCTCTTAGCTTCATCAAGTGCCTGAATTTTATTATAAACATCACCAATTCCATTGGTCACATCTACTCCTAGTTCCACGAAAAGCTCAGCATACTTTTCAAAAACCTCTTTATAATACACTTCTACCACCGCTCCGAAAATGATTGGATCAGAGACCTTCATCATAGTGGCCTTCATGTGAAGGGAGAAAAGAATGTTTTTCTCTTTCGCATCAGAAATCTCATGATCGATAAACTGTTTTAGCTTTGACATATTCATCACAGCCGTATCTACCACCTCTCCTGGTTGGAGTGGAATTGGTTCTTTTAGCACACGAGTTTCCTGATCCTCTCCTTGAAATACAATCTTTACATGGATCTCACTTGCGATCGTTGTGGATTTTTCGCTCTCGTAAAAATCTCCTGCTGACATGCTTGCTACATGTGACTGGGAATCACTTGTCCAATGTCCCATGGAATGAGGAAATTTTCGGGCAAAATTCTTAACTGCTTTAGGCGCCCTACGGTCAGAGTTTCCTTCCCTCAAAACAGGGTTTACAGCCGAGCCTTTTACTTTATCATACCGTTCTTTGATGTCTTTTTCACTATCATTCTTAGGTTCGTCAGGATAGTCCGGTAACGCATAGCCCTGAGCTTGTAATTCATCAATGGAAGCCTTGAGTTGAGGAATGGAAGCACTGATATTAGGAAGTTTAATAATATTTGCTTCAGGGGTTTTGGCTATTTCACCTAATTCGGCCAAGGCATCTTTTTTTTGTTGGGTTCCTGTTAAAAAATCCGGAAACTGTGATATAATCCTACCTGCAAGGGAAATATCTCGTGTTTCTAATTCCACATTAGCCCTGCCCGTAAATGCTTTAACTATGGGCAAAAGGGATTTAATAGCTAAAGCTGGAGCTTCATCAGTATGTGTATAAATGATTTTGGCCATTAATGTTGGTCTTTATAAAGTTTATTAATGATTAGATTATTCGTAAGATTCTTTTTCGTTTGGGAAATGCTTTGCCTTAACGTCCGAAACATAGTTTTTAAAAGCTTTTGTCATCACGTGGTTCAAGTCTGCGTATTGACGTAGAAATCTGGGCTTGAAATCTTGAGTAATCCCTAACATATCATGAACAACCAACACTTGTCCATCTACATGAGGCCCTGCCCCAATTCCGATGACAGGAATGGCAATTGAATTTGCAACTTCTTGTGCAAGTTTAGCAGGAATTTTTTCGAGGACTATCCCAAAACATCCAAGCTCTTCTAAAATCTTTGCATCTTCTTTCAATTTTCTGGCTTCTCCCTCTTCTTTAGCTCTGACGCTATAGGTTCCGAATTTATAAATGGATTGAGGAGTGAGTCCTAAGTGACCCATAACCGGGATTCCTGCCGAAAGAACACGCTGAATACTTTCCTTAACCTCAAGGCCACCTTCCATTTTCACTGCATGTCCACCCGATTCTTTCATAATTCGAATACATGATCTAAGTGCCTCAGAGGAATTTCCTTGATAACTACCGAAAGGAACGTCTACCACTACAAAGGCTCTTTTGACTGCTTTTACTACCGAGGTCGCATGCCAAATCATATGGTCCAAGGTAATCGGTAAAGTTGTTTCATTCCCTGCCATTACATTAGATGCGCTGTCTCCAACAAGAATAATGTCTATTCCCGCAAGATCAATGATTTTTGCCATGGAATAGTCGTAAGCTGTTAGCATGGCAATTTGCTCACCCTTGGCTTTCATTTCGCGAAGCTGGTGAGTTGTAACAATTTTGATTTCTTTTTGAAAGCTCATGGTTAAGAACTGTGGCGCAATTTAATGAATGCAAAAACGAGATTAAAAATTCCCCTCTTTAAAGACGAGGGCATTTTCTGATTTTTCTACCTTTGATCCGAAAGAAGTACCTAAATGAAAGCTCCTGCAATTTTATTTTTCTCCCTTATTGCGTGTATCTGCATATTAAAGAAACCTCTTGCAAATCAAGACTCAAAAATTACTGAAATACGCTTTGGCACCAGTTTTGGCATGTGTGCTGGTTACTGTATCCAAGAGGTCTCATTTACTCGGGATAAAGTAGAAAAAACGCTTATTCCTCATAGGGATAAATCAATGGATGTGAAAAAATGTAGTCTCAATTACGAAGGCTTTGAAATGCTTGCTGTAAGTATAGATTTAGAGGCCATTAAAAAACTTGAGGCCACTATAGGTTGTCCGGATTGTGCGGATGGCGGTGCGGAATGGATACAAATATTTACTAATGACGGTCTTCCTAAAAAAGTAACTTACAGCTATAACGATGAGCCAGAAGCTGTTAAGCCTTTTATCGAAAATCTGAGAGAAGTATTTGATAAATTAGGTAAATGTGAATAGGCTACTTCCACTTAATACTGCAACCTATACTTGGATGTTGAGGGTCGACTGGTGGCTCATCTTCCAGATGTCTTTCGATAGCCTCAATCAAACTATCCCCTGTTACCGGTTCAGGGTTGCCGGGTGTACTAGCGTCAAATCTACCCCGATAGATAAGTTTCAAGTCTTCATCGAACAGGTAAAATTCGGGAGTGCACGCTGCCTGATAGGCTTTAGCAACTGCCTGTGTTTCATCATAGAGGTAAGGGAAATTAAATTCCAATGATTCAGCTTGCTTTTTTAAACCTTCAGGTGAATCCTCTGGATAATCGTTTGCATCGTTTGATGAAATTGCAGCAAATCCAATTTTTGAGTTCGCATATTGCTTCGCAACTGCCGCTATCTCTTCTTCAATATTTTTGACGTAAGGGCAGTGAGCACAAATAAACATGATCAACAGGCCATATTCACCTTGGAGACTTTCTAAGCTATAATATTCACTTGATACTACATCTATCAACTCAAAATCTAGTGCTTCTGCTCCCAGAGGCATCATATTTGATTTGACTGCCGCCATGCCTTCATTATTGTTTATTTTTAGAATCCTTTGCAAAACTGGATTTTTGGTTCAAATCAAGGCTTTCAGAATTTCAAAAATGTAGTTTACTGGGCGTAAATGAGGGTTTTGAAATTTTGAGTAACGAAGAGTTGGGCCAAAAGGCGGGTTTTTCAAAGGATTCTTTTAAATTTTAACTAAAAATAGTCCAATCGCCGATATGAAAAAATTCTCTATCCTAATAATTACGCTTCTTTCTGTCGCAGAATTATTCGCTCAGGTTATTCCTGCTCCCTCTAGAACGCGAGGTGACGGACCTTATAAAGTATTAATTATTCGTGGAGCTACTCTTATTAACGGCAACGGAGCGCCTCCTCTTGGGCCAGTTGATATAGTTATTGAACAAAATAAAATTACCAACATTCAAGTTGTTGGCTATCCTGGAGTTGAAATTGATGAGGAACAAAGACCTAAAATAAAAGAAGGAGGAATAGAAGTGGATGCAGAAGGCATGTTTGTATTGCCCGGTTTTGTGGATATGCATGGACACATTGGCGGATCTAGTCAAGGTACTCCTGCAGAGTACGTCTTTAAATTGTGGCTTGCGCATGGCGTGACAACCATACGAGATCCCGGATCCTTTAATGGCCTCGGCTGGGTATTGAATCATAAAGAGAGAAGCAAAAAAAATGAAATTGCTGCCCCTCGGATCGTTGCTTATACAGGGTTTGGTCAAGATTTGTCAGAAGTAAAAGTTTCCAGGAATTTGCCTGACGGAAAAAGTGCAAGTAATGAAAAACTTAATGGCGCAATTACTAACGCACAAGAAGCCAGATCATGGGTGCAGGCAAACTACCAAAGAGGATCGGATGGCATCAAATTTTTTGGTGCCTCACCAGAAGTAATGCAAGCTGCATTAAAAGAAAATAAGCGATTAGGATTAGGATCTGCTTGTCACCATGCTCAATTAAATGTTGGATGGTGGAATGTACTGAACTCTGCTGAAGCTGGACTTACTACCATGGAACACTGGTATGGACTACCGGAAGCCCTGTTTGATGACAGAGTTGTCCAAGACTACCCACTAGACTATAACTATCAAAACGAGCAACACCGATTCGGAGAAGCAGGGAGACTTTGGAAACAAGCAGCAGCGCCTTATTCAAAAAAATGGAACGAGGTAATGGATCGCTTGCTAGCGCTTGATTTCACTCTTGATCCTACTTTTAATATCTATGAAGCAAGCAGAGATCTAATGAGGGCAAGAAATGCAGACTGGCACAAAGATTATACACTTCCTTCTCTGTGGAGATTTTACCAGCCCAGCAAAATCTCTCATGGTTCTTATTGGCATTTTTGGGGAACAGAAGAAGAGGTAGCATGGAAAGAAAACTATCGTCTTTGGATGACTTTTGTCAATGAATACAAAAACCGAGGAGGGCGTGTAACCACAGGGTCGGATTCAGGCTTTATTTTTCAGCTCTATGGGTTTGCTTACATTCGGGAACTGGAGCTATTGAGAGAAGCCGGATTTCATCCTCTTGAAGTAATTCGCGCCGCCACGCTTATGGGGGCCCAGGCGCTTTATATGGACGATCAAATCGGCACGGTGGAAGTGGGCAAATTAGCTGACCTAGTCATTCTAGAAGAAAATCCTCTTGAAAATCTAAAAGTGCTCTACGGAACCGGAGCAATAAAACTTACGGAAGATAATGAAGTCGTAAGAGTAGGAGGAGTAAAATACACTATAAAAGATGGCGTCATTTATGATGCAAAAGAATTATTGAAAGATGTAAGAAACATAGTAAAGGAAGCAAAAGATGGAAAAGGGTTAAAGCAGCTTGGATATCCAAATTGGAAAGAGTAAATGTCTCAAGCAATTCTAATTGCTTTGATAATACCATTTATTGCTTGTAGGAAACCTAGCTGGATGCAAAAAAGAGCGTAGCATCTTTTGCAAAACGGGCTTTTTGGTTCAAATAGAGGCTTTCAGAGTTTCAAAAAACGCTGCAAATAGCTGAGTCGAAAACTATTCTTCCATTGCCATGATCTCATTCCTGAGTTTGATCGCAATATCTGGAAAGTCTGTAATGATCCCATCTACTCCTGCATTTAACATCTTGATCATATCAACGCGCTCATTTACGGGATATGCGTGAACCTCGTATCCTTTGGCATGCATTTGAAAAATGCGCCGTGGAGACAATGTCTCCCAATGGGGATTAATCGCTTTCAGTCGGTTGCTCTCTTTGGCTCGTCCCATATGAATTCTCGTTTCAATGTAAAATGCAAGGAGTGGTGCCGAATCTTCTCCAACAATTAAGGCTTTAGTTTGGATAAATGGATCTAGCTCGTGTACCTCATCCAGGTAATTGGGCTCATATGACTGAAGGATAATCCAGTCTTCTCCGTTTTTTTCCCGGAGAACGACCTCAACCAGCTTTTCCGCAAAGTCATGATAATGTGGATGATCCATGTGTTTGATTTCTATCAATACCTTACATTTTCCATTGATTAAATCAAGCGCCTCTTTCAAGGTAGGAATACGCTCGTTTTTATACTGCGAATCAAACCAGGAGCCGGCATCAAATTGTTTAATTTCTTCCAGTGTGTAATCATGAACGTCTCCTGTAATCCTATTGCCAAGTGTATCTCTGGCAATACGGTCCAGTCGCTGATCATGGAATACAATAATTTCCTCGTCGGCAGTATGTCTTACATCTAACTCAATTTGATCCACACCCAAATCAAGCGCCTTTTGAAAAGCTGCCATGGTATTTTCTGGCGCAAGACCGGAAGCTCCTTTATGAGCAATAATGGTGAATTCCTTTCCCGCAAGGCGATTGATACTCCTACCTAATGGCAAAAAACGATAGATGTGAGGCTCAAAAAGAGAAAGTGCACCAAAAAGAATAAAAAAAGGCGTTGAATATATCAGGAATTTTTTAGTCATTAAAGACGATTATTTTATTTCAAAAATGAGCAAAATTCACTAAATGAATCCTTTGCAAAACGGGATTTTTGGTTCAAATCGAGGCTTTCGGAATTTCAAAACCGTAGTTTACTGATCGTAAATGAGGCTTTTGAAATTTTAAATAACGAAGAGTTGGGCCAAAAGGCGGGTTTTGCAAAGGATTCTAAATCTTATTCTTTCATCATTTTAACCAATTGTATCCCTAATTCATCCAACTGTTCCCGAGCAATACTTGAAGGTGAATCAATCATCACATCTCTTCCTGAATTGTTCTTGGGGAAAGCAATAAAGTCGCGGATACTTTGCTCACCGGCGATGATGGCGCAAAGGCGATCAAATCCATAGGCAATCCCTCCATGAGGAGGGGCTCCATATTCAAATGCCCCCATTAGAAATCCAAACTGTTCTTCAGCTTCTTCTTTACTGAATCCTAACACTTCAAGCATTTTGGCTTGCAATGTACGATCATGAATTCGTATGGAACCCCCTCCGGCCTCAACTCCATTGATAACCATGTCGTAGGCATTTGCTCTCACCGCTCCCGGTTCAGTTGCCAGTTTATGGACATCCTCAGGCTTGGGAGAGGTGAAGGGGTGATGCATGGCATGGAATCTCAAGGTTTCTTCATTCCATTCCAGTAGAGGAAAATCCAGTATCCAAGCGGCGGCAACTTTTTCCTTATCTCTCAATCCCAGGCGTTCTCCCATTTCAAGTCGAAGCTCGTTTAGTTGCTTTCTGGTGGCATCTTTTTCACCGGCGAGAATAAGTAGTAAGTCTCCGGGTTTTGCATCAAATTTGTCTGCCCAGGTTTTTAAGGCTTCCTGATCAAAAAACTTATCAACCGATGATTTAAAGGTACCATCTTCATGATACTTCACATAAACCAGGCCTTTGGCTCCAATTTGAGGTTTCTTTACAAAGTCAGTCAGCGCGTCTAATTGTTTTCTGGTGTATTTGGCACAGCCCTCTGCATTGATTCCTACTACTAGCTCTGCATTGTCAAAAACCACAAAGCCTTTTCCGTAAGTTAGTTCGTGAAGCTCTTTAAACTCCATCTTGAAGCGTAAATCCGGTTTATCAGATCCATACTTGGCCATGGATTCATCATAAGAAATACGCTTAAAATCGTCCAACTCTATTCCTTTTATTTCCTTATACAAGAATTTTATCATCCCTTCAAACATTTCTAAGACATCTTCTTGCTCCACAAAAGACATTTCACAATCAATTTGTGTGAATTCCGGTTGACGATCGGCCCGCAGATCTTCGTCTCTGAAGCATTTTACAATTTGAAAATATCGATCCATTCCTGCAACCATTAATAGCTGCTTAAAGGTTTGTGGTGATTGGGGAAGTGCATAAAATTCACTTTCGTTCATTCGGGAAGGCACTACAAAATCTCTCGCTCCCTCGGGAGTAGACTTTATCAAACAAGGAGTTTCTACTTCTACAAACTGCTCGGCGTTTAGATACGTTCTCACCTTCTGCATCATTAGGTGCCGCAACTTTAGTTTTTCACGCACAGGAGTTCTTCTTATATCCAGGTATCGGTATTTCATTCGAAGGTCTTCCCCTCCATCTGTTTCATCTTCAATAGTAAAAGGAGGGGTTCGGGATGGATTCAAAAAAGCAAGGACAGAAACTCTGATTTCAATATCTCCGGTAACCATTTTATCATTTTTAGCGTATCGTTCCACTACTTCGCCGGTTGCTTGGACAACAAATTCTCGGCCAGTGCTCTTCGCTTGCTCTAATAATAAGGGGTCCGTTAGCCCCTCTTCAAAGATTAATTGCGTTACTCCGTACCTATCCCGTAGGTCTATCCAAACAACGCCTCCCTTATCTCTTTGTCTCTGGACCCATCCGCATAACGTTGCTGTTTTCCCAATATGTTCTTTTCGAAGCTCCCCACAGGTATGTGTTCTTAACATGGTTTGATTTTACAATCGTTGAATTTTATCAAAAGTTAAAGGTAGGCTCATCATAGAAAATAACTAGGCACTTTTTAGCTTTGATCCACGAAGAAAACCATTACTTTGATTTTCGTTAGGTTGAGCTTTGGAAATTATACAGGGGTTACTGCAGAAATTACATTAAAAGAAAACTTCATTATGATAGATAAAAATGAATTTGCTTACTTTTCATCGAAGTTTCGAACTCTTAGATTGATTTTTAGGCTTTGTAGATGGTGGAAACACTTATTTCGTCAAAGCATTATCCATAATTATCATTAAGACGTAGATGCAACCAACCGAAGAGCAAATAAAGGAAATAGCTGAAATTTTAGAGTGTGGTGAACTCTGTTTCTTTCATAAAATAACTGGAATGATTGAACATCACCCAGACCCAAACGACGTCTACTTCGACCTGGAACCGTGGCAAGAAACAATGGATAAAATCGATGAAGATTGGGGCAACTATCAAAAATTTGTGAAGATGGATTCTAACCAGGCATTTCAGGTCATGGAAAGTTTTGCCAACACGCTAATGGATGAAAACTTTAAAAACCGGTTATTCAAACAGCTTTCTCAACGCAAACCTTTCAGCAAATTTAAGTGGACTATTGACAACTCAGAGTATAGACAAAACTGGTTCGACTTCAAAAAACAATCCTACATCAATTGGGTGCGGGAGCAACTAGATAACTAAATTATTACAGTAAAAATATTCTGTAAACTTCTCTGAACCGTGCAGATTTGAAGTCATACGGCGGTTTACCTTTCACTAACCATTAATTACCGAAATACAATTTTAGATGCAAGCCTAGTGTGAAAATTCGGGTGTTATTCACGAGATAATGTAACACGTTAATAGGAGGCAATTGATTTCGAATGGGATGACAACATCGTTCCCCGTATTTGAGGAATTAAAAATCATTCAGTCTGCATATTCAACTACGGTAAATCAATTGACTTGAATCAACCCGCCACTATTTGTGGTGAATAATGCGGGCTAGGATCGCTAAAGTGGCCGCGTTCAATCGGATGTGATGTTGAAGAACTCCTCTGATATTCCTTCTGAGGATTAAATCCTTGCAAATCAGGATCACAAAACGGCGATGGCTGAGATTTTAACTATTTGATAGTAAACGAGTTACAAAAGCTGTTATTGACCGTATTTTTTAAAAATCTGATAATTCTGAACAAATGCATAGGTGAACTTCATTATGCATTGCACCCTGATTTTCAACTGCCGATGGATTAGATAAGCATCAATCCAAAAAATCTACTTGTTACAGTACTCCTTTGGTACTTGGTAACCAACCATTTTTATCTCTTTTCACTGCCATTTTGATTGCTCTAGCAAATGCTTTGAAAATGGATTCGATTTTGTGATGATCGTTATCTCCTTCGGCTTTGATATTCAGGTTGCATCTTGAGGTATCCGAAAAAGACTTAAAAAAGTGAGAAGCCATCTCCGTGGGAAATTCTCCAACGTGTGTACTTTTAAAGGTAACGTCCCACGCTAACCAGGGCCTTCCGCCAAAGTCAATGGCCACTTGAGCAAGGCAATCATCCATCGGAAGCAAGAATCCGTATCGCTCAATTCCTTTTCTCTCTCCTAAAGCACTATTGAAAGCTGTACCTAATGCCAGGGCTGTATCTTCAACGGTATGATGCAGATCAATGTGAATATCCCCTTTCACCTCAATGTGTAAACCAATAGCTCCATGCCTGGCTATTTGATCCAGCATATGATCAAAGAAAAAAATACCCGTTGTGATGGCTGTGTTTTTGGGGTTGTCCAGGTTTACCTCAACTAAAATCTGCGTTTCAGAGGTTGTTCTTAAACTTTTCCCGGTTCGCCCGTTTGTTTGGCGCTCTTCTCGCTTTAATGCGGCGATGAGCTGTTCATTTTCCTCAGGTGTACCAACGGTAATTCTTAAGGTATTAGGAACCTGGCCGGATCGATCCCTCACAACAATTCCTTTTTCCAACAGCTGATTGAGTATAGCCTTGGCATCATCAAACTCAACGAGTAAGAAATTCGCATCTGAAGGATATATTCTTTTTACGGACAAGATCTGTTTTAAGCCTTCTTGTAGTTTTAATCGTTCTTCAATCAATATCTCAACCTGTCTTTTTATTTCATCAGGCCTATTCAAAGCTTCGATGGCTTTTCGCTGTGTAATGGAATTGACGTTGTAGGGCGGTTTAATTTTATTCAATACATCAATCACTTGCTGGTTGCCTATTCCAGCTCCCAGGCGAATACCTGCCAAACCAAAGGCTTTGCTAAATGTGTTGAGAATAAAGAGGTTTGAGATCTCACTTTTTAGTAGTCCATTTTCCGAAAAATCTATATAGGCTTCATCCACAATCACTAATCCGTCAAAAGATTTAGCGATTGATATAATCGTAAATTGATCAATTTTATTGCCTGTTGGATTGTTAGGTGAACAGATAAAAATAAGCTTAAGTTGAGGATCACAAAGTATAGGTTTGACGGTCTCAAAATCAATCTGAAAATCGGCGGTTAACGATTGTTGAAATATTTCTACATCATTGATTTTAGCACACACTTCATACATACTAAAAACGGGACGAAAGATCAGGATTTTATCCTGTTTGGGTTCGCAAAATGCCCGAATTAAAAGATCTATCAATTCATCACTACCATTTCCAAAGATGAGTTGATTGGTTTTTACACCTCTGAATAGAGCATACTGCCGTTTCAATTCTTTCATTGAAGCATCCGGGTAGCGATTGAGCCCAAATCCAAATGGGTTTTCGTTAGCATCCAGTGAAATTTTCGCCAATCCTTCAAATTCGTCTCTCGCACTAGAATAAGGCTTGAGTGCTTTTACATTTGAACGTATTAATTTTCCCAGGTCAAACATCTTCAATTATTAGATAGGTTAACTTTCTATTTCCCTGAGGGCTTAGAGAAGGTCTTTTGTGACTCCAGTTAATGATTTCTTTTTTATCCACATAAATTAAAATTTCGTCCTTTTTAGTCTAATTAATTTAAAGTCTAGCTCTGTTTGTTTTTTGTTTGGTCAGGACATCTTTAGCCTGTTTTTTTCTTCCTTCTGGCTCGTCAGAGAAGGGGAATTGTTTTTCATTCCTTTCTTTTGAGGAGGAATTCTTCAAACTTTGTAACCTAATGGTTACGGCATTTTTATGCGCCTGGAGTTGCTCTGCCTTCGCCATTTTTTCAATAGTGGGACCTAGATTTTTTATCCCTTGCTCCGAAAGCTTTTGGAATGTAATTTTCTTAATGAAGCTATCCAGGGAAACACCGCTGTAATTTCTGGCGTAGCCATTGGTTGGTAAGGTATGATTGGTTCCACTGGCATAATCTCCTGCGCTTTCGCAACTCCAGTTACCAAGAAATACACTTCCGGCTGTGGTGATTTGCTCACTTAGCGCTTCACAGTTTTCGGTAGCAATGATTAAATGTTCAGGGGCATAATGATTACTGAAGGCAGTTGCTTCGGCTAAATCATTAAATAGAACAACCCTACTATTTTCTAATGCTTTTGAAGCGATTTCTTGCCTGGGAAGCAGTTCCAACTGAGTTTTTATTTCTTTTTTGACATGTTCGATAAGCTTTTCAGAGTTTGTAACTAAAACTACCTGGCTATCCGGTCCGTGTTCCGCCTGGCTTAGTAAGTCCGCAGCAACAAAGCTTGGTTCAGCGCTATCGTCCGCAATTACCAGTACTTCGCTGGGTCCTGCCGGCATGTCTATAGCTACCCCCAGTTGCTGAGACATTAGCTTAGCAGCGGTGACAAATTGGTTTCCAGGACCAAAAATCTTATCTACTCTTGGAATGGATTCAGTACCGTAAGTCATTGCCGCAACTGCTTGAGCTCCGCCTGAGAGATAGATCTTGTTTATATCTAAAAGTTGACAGGTCCATCCGATCACTTCATTTAATATTACATTCCTTGCTCCACTTATAGAGGCTTTTTGGGGCGGAGTACATATGACAATGTTTTCACAACCTGCAATTTTGGCCGGTATGGCTAACATGAGAAGGGTAGAAAAAAGAGGCGCAGAACCTCCCGGAATATAAAGGCCTACATTCTTGATTGGAAGGCTTTTCCTCCAGCACCATACCCCTGGGACGGTTTCTACAGGTTGTAAATCTTCCTTCTGCGCAAGGTGGAACTGCTCAATGTTCGATTTGGCTTGTTTAATGGCTATCGCTAAGTCAGCATCTATGAAAAATTCTTCCTCGGATATATCAAGATTGACAGATGCTAGCTCCACACCATCAAATTTCTTTGCAAAATCAATCAGTGCATTATCACCCTTTTTTTTGATTCCTTCAAAAATTGCATTGATGGTTGTACCCATTTCTGATACATCTAAGCTCGGTCGTTCACACAATGCATCCCAAGTGACCCCCTCAGGGTATTCAATTATTTTTAACATTACACTATCATTTTTTCGATTGGACAAACCAGGATGCCTTCTGCGCCTTTTTCCTTTAACTGATCGATGACTTCCCAAAAATCATCTTCTTCAACTACGCTATGTACACTGCTCCACCCCGCATCCGCCAGGGGCATTACTGTAGGGCTCCTCATTCCGGGTAATAGTGATTTAATTTCATCTAATTTATCATTAGGTGCATTCAGCAAAATATATTTGTTCTGTTTTGCCGCATTTGCGGCCTTAATTCGGAAAAGGACCTGGTTTAATAACCTGTTCTTTTCCTTGTTTAACGTTGGATTAGCAATCAGAACTGCTTCACTTCTTAAGACTACTTCTACTTCTTTTAACCCATTGGCTAAAAGGGTACTGCCCGTGCTTACGATATCAAAGATTCCTTCCGCTAAGCCGATGCTCGGGGCTATTTCCACACTGCCGCTAATTTCCTCAATGGTTACCTTGATATTTTTTTCTTTGAGGTAGTTGCCTAAAATTACGGGATAACTTGTGGCAATTTTTTTTCCTTCAAACCATTCCAAACCGGAATATTCCTCTTCTCTTTTGATGGCAAGAGAAAGTCTGCATCTTGAGAAGCCAGGGCGATTAATGATTTCTACGTTCTCCGCTTTTTCCAAATATTCGTTTTCTCCAACAATACCTATATCCGCGACACCTTCAGCTACATATTGAGGAATGTCGTCGTCCCTAAGGAAAAAAATCTCCAATGGGAAGTTTGAGGCAGTTGACATAAGCTTTCCTCCATTTTTGACTTTGATCCCACATTCATGGAGCAGGTTGAGACTCTTTTCATTAAGTCTACCGCTTTTTTGAATGGCTATTTTTAAGACTGAATTCATTCTGGCATTTATTTTCTCTAAAATTTCTTCCCTTTCCAGGAGAAAATGTTTGGTGAACTACGAAAGGTTTATCTGTTTCGATCTTGTTTTTAACTTCTAATATTATTCTGTATCTGCATGACGAAAAAAGCCCGTCGGTAATCCAACGGGCCTTGTATGTTTTAATAGCGTGGCGTCATCTTCCTACCTTTCTCTGTAAAGGATATAAAAAGTTGAATGGTAATGTATATGTTCCAATTTCATTTTGTGAATATATCGATTTTTTTGATTGTCATGTGTATATGATCTTTCATATTGGAATCATTATTTGAAACGTATTTTTTAAGCCTATAAACTACACACAACAACTATTTAATTCAAACAGATAGAAATGAAATTTTCGTAAATCGATGTTAATCTCTATACATAATTGATGATCATCAATTTTTCCGATTAATGACGTCGTCGTTTTTATACGCATCAAGCATTGAATCACTCTTCAAATCGCTTACTCACCTCTTCCCAGTTGATCACGTTAAAAAATGCAGAGATATAGTCAGGTCTTCTGTTTTGATAATTTAAATAGTAGGCGTGTTCCCATACATCCAGTCCCAATAGGGGCGTTCCTGGGGCATCGGCGACGGGCATTAATGGGTTATCCTGATTTGGAGTGGAGGTTACAGCTACTGAGCCGTCTTCCTTTTTGATTAACCAAGCCCATCCGCTTCCAAATCGTGTAGCGGCAGCATTACTAAATTCTTCTTTGAACTTGTCATAAGATCCAAAAGCAGTATTCATTGCTTTAGCTAATACGCCTGAAGGCTCTCCTCCACCATCCGGGCTCATAACTGACCAAAACAATGTGTGATTGTAATGTCCACCTCCATTGTTTCTCACAGTGCTATTATCTGTGTGATCTGCGCAGATTGCTTCAATAGATTTGCCGTTCATATCAGTGCCGTCAATTGCAGCATTTACTTTTGAAACGTAAGCAGCATGGTGTTTTCCATGATGAATTTCCATGGTTTTAGCATCTATGTGCGGTTCTAATGCATCATATGCATATGGTAGATCGGGTAATTCAAAAGACATAACTTATATGTTTTTAGGTTAAAAATATGATTATGGATATATAACAAGTGGATGATGGGTTTAGTTGCCACGGATTTTTTTAAAAAAATCCTTAATCAAAAGTTCACATTCGTTTGCCAGTAACCCCTGCCTTAGCTCAGTCTTTGGGTGGAGGATCTTACTACTGAATTTGGAAAACCCTCTTTCTTTATCGGATGCCCCAATAACAAGTTTACCAATTTGTGTCCAAAATAGCCCGCCTGCGCACATCGAACATGGTTCCAGGGTAACATAAAGCGTACATTTATTCAAATATTTCGATCCGAGATAATTCTGAGCAGCCGTTAAAGCCAACATTTCAGCGTGAGCCGTAGCATCATGTAGGCGCTCTATCCGGTTGTGATCTCTTGCTATGATGGCATGTTCACAGACAACAATGGCACCAATGGGTATCTCTCCTTCTTCAAATGCCTGTTGTGCTTCTTTTAGCGCCTGATTCATGAAATGTTCATCGCTATGAATGGATAAGGACATGATTTACGATTATATTTGAATTCTTTGCAAAGCTAGATTTTTGGTTCAAATCGAGGCTTTCGGCATTTCAAAAACGTAAGTTTACCGTCCGTAGATGAAGCTTCTGAAATTTTGAGTAACGAAGCGATGGGCCAAAAGGCGGGCTTTTCAAAGGATTCGCTTAAATGATGGAAACCCCATTTAAATCTGAAGTTAAAATTTCACTCATATAATCAAAGAAGGGCCTCATTTTGGCAAACCCTTCCACCACTTCCCTGCTAAAATTTGCAGATATAACTTCCGCCTCTGAGAAGGTCTTTTTCAAGAGCAATTGTTTGTATTTGAGTAGATCAATGGCTGGATCTTCTTTTCTAAATCCTCTGGGGGCACTTTTTACTTGTTCTCCTTGAATTCCACCAAAGTAGCCGGTCACCAACTTAGATGATAGGATAGCTCTTAGTGGAGATGGATCTTGTTGGATTTGTTTTCGGATATGAAGCATATCGGATGATGAAGGACCAAAAAATCCACCTACAATAACAGATTCTCTTCTTGAGATTTTTAGGTAATAGCCACCTCTCAGTTTCTCCGTAGCTCGCTTAAAGCTCACACTCCGATGGAGATGATAAGGAGTTTTATTTTCGGAAAAACGCACATCTCTGTAAATACGAAACACCTTGGTAGACGCAGTATCTATGTGGTCAATCCCTCTTAAACCATCCTGCACTTTAAAGACCAAGCTTTTGAATTCTTCCTCTGCCGCTATGAAATCAGATTTGTGTTCATTGAACCATTCTCGTTGATTGTTAGCTTCAAGTGCCGCTAGGAATTGGAAGAGTTTATTCATGATCCTAATTTCATAAAGAAATAGGAAATCATATTACCAAAAACTCATCTAACATCTTCTTTTGCAGTTTAAATAGGCTTAATTATGATTAGCACCCTCAAAAAACAGTGGAGCAGTGTTGCTAGGGCAACATTTCTCATCGTTTAGCTTTCGTCCTTATCGGGAAGAAAATCAGCCGTCATTTTAGCCCGCGTCAGGCGACTTGGATAAAATTATGGCCCATTTAGCTCACCTATGTGGTGGGAAGCTATTTTTTGTTATTTAGCCTACTTATTATAGTATATAGAGCCACATTTGATCAACAGGCTGTTTCTGTATGGGCGGCTTCAAAAAATAGACATAGAATCGGTTGATCACCAGTAATGCCTGGAGTGCTAGACCAATGAATGATTTTTCCAGATATAGCACAAGGTCCGCTTATGGCCAGGTTAGACCACCAGGTTGTCCCGAGGAGTTTTATGAAAGCTGGAAATCAAAAAATATGCTTTTAATATCGCGAGAGTCTATATTGGTATATTTGAGAAGTTTATCAACCATTTTGCAGAAACTGAGGATTTGCTCAATATCAACGATTCGATGATTCGTCAATATCTCACGGGCCTAATCAGAGCAGGCAAATCAGACTCTTACATTCATCAAAGTCTAAACGCTATCAAATTCTATCCTGCCGAATCATTACCAAAGGTTTTGAGCAAGGAACAGGTCAAATCA
>JBCCLN010000057.1:0-18639 GCA_039026865.1 Bacteroidota bacterium
ATGAATACCAATCAGGGGCACCTCTAAAAACTCAGTTCAAGAATTTGAGGTAGCGTTTTTTTTCTGAGACAAGGCGTCAAAAACGGAGTTTAGCAGCGTTAAATAAGTATTTTGATAACGAAGTATCAGGAAAAAAGATCATCTCAAAAATTGAAAATGGGTTTTTAGAGGTGCCCTCAGGTCTGTTGATCATTTACCGATGCAATTAAACCCGTAGATCGTGAAAGTATCTGAAATTTTCTGATTTAATTCGTAAATTAAGTAAACTCATATTTTTGTGATCAAAAATTTAATCGGCTGTATTCTTATTTCCCTTTTGCTCACGATATCTACCAGGGCGCAATCCCACAAAGAGATCTATGCAGACGGCAGGAAAGCGATAACGTTGAAAAAGTATGATTTAGCTATAGACAAATTTAAGGAGGCTATCAGACTGAATCCGCAGTACAAAGACGCATGGTATTATTTAGGAAAGACCTATGACTTCCTTAACAGAAATGAAGAAGCCATTGAAGCATTGAGGAACTTGGAAAAAATCGATGCTAGTTATAATTATACAATCTATTATGATATTGCCAAAGCCTACATCGAGTTGGAAAATTTACGTGCAGCAAGAATCTATATCAAGAGGTATTTAGACAAGGTTCCCAAAAACGCAAAAACCACGAAAGCCATCCATCTGGCAATGAACCGTTTAAGATACATTGATATTAGCGCAGAATTACTCGATGAAGAAGCCAACACCTCTGAACCTCAACCGATAGAAGCCTTAAATAGTATTTCTGGTGATTATATGCCTCAAGTCAATCCCACGGGGAATAAACTCTACTTTACCAGTGTCCGAAAAGGAGGCTTCGACTTTCAAGATGAAAAAAGTGGACCTAATGATTGGGGAGAGGATATCTACTTTGCTTCATTAGTAAACAATGAGTGGACGGCCCCACAATTATTGCCAGATCCGATTAATTCAAGAGGTAATGATTTTGGTTCTGCATTTACCGGGGACGGTCAAACGATGGTTTTTGTACGATGCGATGCAGCGGATGGGCTGGGAAGCTGTGATTTATATATCACCCAACTTAAAGGAAATCAATGGAGCAGGCCGGTGAATATGGGCAACGTTGTAAATACGGATGATTGGGAAAGCCAACCGACGATTAATTCGGATGGGAATAAAATCATCTTTACTTCAACCAGACCGGGAGGCTATGGAGGATCAGATTTATATATGATTGAAAAAAACCATCTGGGCTTATGGGGTGTCGCTCAAAACATGGGAAGCACGGTGAATACGCCATTTAGTGAAAACAGTCCTTTCCTTGCTGCCGATGGCAAAACGCTCTATTATTCTTCTTCAGGGCATCCGGGAATGGGAGGAGCGGATATTTTTTACACTGTATATGAAGAAGGCCGATGGTTAACCCCCCAAAATTTAGGAAAACCCATTAACTCTAGAGGTAACGATACCAATTTTAGTATTTCTGCCGCAGGAAATGCTTATTTCGCCTCCTCAAGACTCGACTCAGACAACTTTGATATCTTCAAAGTAGAGCTGCCTGATGAACTTAAGCCCAAGCCAACGATCATCCTGCAGGGGATCATTTCACACTCAGAGACGAATAAACCATTGAGTGCGCTGCTTCTGATTGAGGATTTAAATTCAGGAGAACTGATTGCAACAAATAAAAGCAATGAGCTGAGTGGTGAATATTTAGTCGTGCTTCCTTCAGGTCGTGACTATTCCGTTTCTGTGAGTTCGGAAGGGTTCTTTTTCTTTTCGCAGAGCTTTGTACTGCCCAAGGATACAACCTATGCCGAGATCACCAACAATATCTCTTTAGAGCCCATCAAGAAGGGAACCAAGGTGATATTAAACAATATTTTCTTTGAAACAGGCAAAGCAGAATTAAAACCGATGAGTTTTATAGAGTTGAGCAAGGCGATAGACCTGATGAAGAAGAATCCGGGCATGAAAATAGAAGTAGGAGGCCATACGGATAGCCAGGGAGCGGAGGCCACCAATTTGAGTCTTTCACAGAGAAGAGCACAAGCGGTGGTAGACTATATGGTATTGGCAGGAATGGAGAGCACTCGGCTCATAGCCAAAGGGTATGGAGAATCTCAACCCATCGCCGACAACACCACCAAAAAAGGCCGTGCAAAAAATAGACGGACGGAATTCGTCATCGTAGAGTTTTAGCATGATGGACCATAGCAGAGGCGACGGTATTGTGGGCAAGAGCTTTACCCCGAAAAATTCGGGTGTTATTCATTGAGATGAGGTAACACATGGAATAGGAGAATCTTTTGAAAAACCCGCCTTTTGGCCCAACGCTTCGTTACTCAAAATTTCAAAAGCCTCATTTACGACTAGTAAACTACGTTTTCAAAATGCTGAAAGCCTCGATTTGAACCAAAAATCCAGTTTTGCAAAGGATTCTCTGAGGTCATTGATTTTGGATGAGAGGACAAGATCGTTCCCCAAATTTGAGGAATCAAAAATCATTCATTATGAATATGAAACTACGGTAAATCAATTACTTGAATCAACTCGCCATTATTTGTCGTGAATAATGCGGGTTACTTTACAGTGACCTGCGTATCCGCGTTTACCTTCGCCTGATAATTGGCTATAATTGTTTTAACAAAATCCTCTTTGGCTTCGTGTGTCAATTGATCACTAATCATGATTTCAGGGTTAAATTCCCGTAAATGTGCATCGCTCCATAAGCCAAGTTCAACAAGGACAGGTGTGAGACCTAATCCCTTTTCTGTTAATTGGTAAATATTGATCTTCTTGTTATTTGGAAACTTTTCTTTTTTAATAAGTTGAAATGCTTCCAGCATCTTAAGCCGGTCGGATAAAATGTTTGAAGCGATGGCTTCATCGCTCCTCACAAAATCTTTAAAAGTTTTTTTGTCTTCTAGCAACATTTGTTTGACGATCACCAATGTCCACCTGTCACCTATCAGGTCAATAGCTGAGGTAAAAGGACAATCACACCGAAATTCTACATTCATATTACTGCTGTGTTAAATTTTGCTTGTAAAATAAAATGAATTCTCCGTAGTACTTGTATCATAAAAGTAATATTATATTTTTGCTTTCAAAACAAAAGTAATGTTTGATTGAACCCCTGCTAATTGAGATGTATTTATTGGTCACTTCAAGAAGCTGCACCAATATAAACCTCTTAATAACTCGAGTTTAAGGGCACCTTTAAAAACTCAGTTCAAGAATTTGAGATAGCGTTTTTTCTCTGAGACAAGACGTCAAAAACGGAGTTTAGCGGCGTTAAATAAGTATTTCGATAACGAAGTATTAGGAAAAAAGATCATTTCAAAAATGGGAAGTGGGTTTTTTAGAGGTGTCCATAATTCAAAAATGAAAAAATAGAAAAAATGGAAACGACAATTAAAGAAAAAGCCAAAGCTTTTATTGACGCGATTAATGCAGCTGATTCAGGTACTGTAAAATCCTTGGTGGCTGAAGATTACATTCAACACAATCCATTTGTCCCTACCGGAAGAGCGCTGTTTTTGGGGCTGTTTTCTGTACTAAAGGAACATGGAACAAAGGCAAATACGCAACGAATAATACAAGATGGAGATTATATAGTGATGCATAACCTATGGACGGGAGCTGCTCCTTTCGGTGCTGATAAGATGGTTGCCTTTGATGTATTGAGAATAGACGAGGCTGGAATTATTGCGGAACACTGGGATGCCATGATGGGCTATACTCTGCCAAATCCATCCGGTAGGTCATTGATAGATGGAGAAACGGCCATTAAGAATCTAGATGACACAGCAGCGAATAAACAGCAAGTGATTAAACTTTTTGATGTGCTGATTGATGGAACAAAAGAAGAGATAGGGCAGGTCGTGGCTGAGAACTTTCATCCGGATTATATTCAGCACAACCCAATCGCTGCAGACGGAATCGCGGGTTTTGCAGCTGCTATGCCGCATGAACAGTGGGTCTTCCAAAAGCAACATAAGGTGCTGAGTGAAGGTAATTTTGTACTTTCTATTTCTGAAGGTTCACACAAGGGCCGTCACTCGGTTTTTTATGATTTGCTTAGATTAGAAGAGGGTAAAATCGTGGAGCATTGGGATGTAATTCAGCAAATCCCAACCGAAAATCTGGCGAATGAAAACACAATGTTCGGATTTAATTAACCCAAGATTCACAACTAAAATCCTTTGCAAAAACTGGATTTTTGATTCAAATCAAGGCTTTCAGAATTTCAAAAACGTAGTTTACTGGTCGTAAATGAGGCTTTTGAAATTTTGAGTAACGAAGAGTTGGGCTAAAAGGCGGGTTTTCAAAGGATTCAACTACAGCCGGAAGGTGATCCATCAGCAGCTTTCCGGTTTTTTTTCTGAATTAGCGAACGTCCCAACCATACTAACCCGGATTATTTACCACAACTAGTGGCGGTTAGATTCAAGTAATTGATTTGCAATAGTTGAATATTCATACTAAATGATTTTTGATTCCTCAAATTTGGAGAACGATGTTGTCACGTCTTTCGAAATAAATTACCTAAAAGAATCCTTTGCAAAACTGGATTTTTGGTTCAAATCAAGGCTTTCAGAATTTCAAAAACGTAGTTTACTAGTCGTAAATGAGGCTTTTGAAATTTTGAGTAACGAAGAGTTGGGCCAAAAGGCGGGTTTTTCAAAGGATTCTCCTATTCCATATTTTACCTCATCTCAAATGAATAATACCTGAATTTTTCGGGCTAAGTTTACTAAGCGTATCATAGTTCCTTGTAATATGGGTAGTGATTCAGTTATTTTTTTGCTTAGTGGTATTGGCGTTATTCAGGGTTTTTTACTTTCGGCCTATTTATTTCAGCTTAAATCCGGAAAGAAAAAATCCAATAGACTGTTAGGTCTATTGTTGTTGGGTATTACCATTAGGGTAGGTAAATCGGTGTTAAACTATTTCTTTGAGCTCGACCCCTATCACAGAAATCTAGGACTTGCCGGATTTTTAATGGTTGGACCTTCTTTGTGGCTTTACGGTCGGTCGGTTTTAGGGTTTGTTAACAGTAAAGGATGGAAGATATGGATTCATTACTTGCCTTCGGCTCTTTTCATACTTATGGGATGGTTGATCCCAAATCAAACCAATGAATTAACTTCTCGCTTTATCTATTCGCTCGTTTTACTTCAGCTACTGATTTATTTAATCTTTTCTTTTATCACGGCTAGTTCTTTTCTTTTAAGGAAAATCAGATTATTCAAGTGGTACAGAAATATCGCCATAGGTGTGTTGAGTATATGGTTGTTTTATCTGGGTATTTTTCTGAAAATGATACCTGTTTATATCGGAGGAGCCATTTTTTACTCTTTCCTCATTTATTGTTTTTCTTATTTGCTCCTTCGGTTTCACCATTTCAATTTAGAAAAGTACAAAGGCAATGCTATCCACACAGATAAAGCTGATTCAATGCTGGCCCAACTTAAAGGGACTCTGGAGGGCAATCAATTATTTTTAAAGAATGACTTAACCTTGAACGAGGTTGCATTAAGAATGAATATAAGTCCTCGTAAGCTATCTCAGCTGATAAATGAGCAGACCGGTTCCAATTTTGCCACTTACATCAATGGCCTTCGCATTGAAGAAGCTAAGCGACTTTTACAAGATGTGGAAATGAAAGCAGAACCAATTTCGGGTATCGCTTTCGATTCAGGGTTTAGCAACATCACTTCCTTTAATCAGGCTTTCAAAAAATTTACCTGCTCCACTCCTTCTACTTACAGAAAGAAAGTGCTTAAAGATTCATGAATCTTTTAGTCCTGAAGATGCTATCCATTGAATTTTGGAAGAAAAATGAATCGAAGAAATTTCATCCACAAAACAGCATTTGCAGCTGGGAGTGCACCACTTGCATCTCTCGCCACATCAGATACCCCTATTCGCTCTAAACAAAAGAAACTAGGTATTGCCGTACTGGGCTTAGGTTTTTTTGCGTCTTATGTCATCCCCAGGATTCAAAATAGTAACCGAGTTAGCGTCGTCTCTTTGATTAGTTCAGAGAGGAAAAAAGCGCTGAAATGGGCAACGCAATACGCAATTCCAAAACGGAATATCTACCATTATAAAGACGTGTCTGGGATAGCAGAAAATGAGGAAATTGAAGCGGTATACATAGTGACTCCGGTTGGAACACATGGTGAATTTACACTGCAAATGCTCGGTGCGGGGAAACATGTGATAGTAGAAAAAACGATGGCTGCCAGTGTAGAAGAAGGAGAAAAAATGGTCGCTTTGGCTCATGAAAAAAGATTGAAACTCATGGTCGCATACCGTGCTCGTTACGAGCCCTACAATCAACAAATGATTGAGTTTACTCAAAATCAAACCTACGGGAGGGTCACCTCTATTGCGGCACATAAAGGATTTCACATAGGAGATAAACTAGGTAAAAATAACTGGCGGATTAAAAAATCGCTTTCAGGAGGTGGCGCTTTGGTTGATATCGGCATTTATAGTATTCAGGTATGCAGATACATTGCCGGGGAGGAACCAATAGAAGTAAGTGCGTTTTATTCCAAAGCTCCGGGAGATGACCGATTTGAAGAGGTGGAAGAGGGTATCACTTTCATGATGAAATTCGCTAATGGAATCCTTGCCACAGGTTCCGCAAGCTGGAGTTATTCTCTTCAGAATTATTACCGAGTGGGAGCAGAGAAAGGTTATTATGAGTTGCAACCTGCTACTAGCAATGGCAATCTCAGAATGATCATCAAACAAACAAATCCAACCTTCATTGGAGAACGTTTTTTTAGAAATGAGGATCAAATTGCTGCGGAATTTGATCACTTTGCTGCGTGCATACAGGATGATAAAGAGCCGAAAACAAACGGCGTTGAAGGGCTGAAAGATTTGAAAGTGATAGAAGCTGTTTATCGCGCTGCTCAAGAGAATAGCATCATCTCATTATAAGAATCCTTTGCAAAACTGGATTTTGGGCTCAAGCCGAGACTTTTCGGAATTTCAAAAACGAAGTTTACTGGTCGTAAATGAGGAGGATTCTTATCCCGCATTATTCACCACAACTAGTGGCGGGTTGATTCAAGTAATTGATTTACCGTAGTTTAATATTCATACTGAATGATTTTTGATTACTCATATTTGGGAAAAGATTTTGGCATCCCATTCGAAATCAATTATCTCTTATTCAACGTGTTACCTCATCTCAATGAATAACACCTGAATTTTTCGGGTTATCTTCGCTTCCGTGCAAGCTATCTTATTTATAGATCGTGATGGAACCATCATCCAGGAAACAGCCGATGAAAAAATCGAGACGATTGAAAAGCTTGATTTCTTACCAGAGGTATTGTTTTATCTAAAGAAAATCAAAGAAGAGTTCAATTACCTTTTCGTGATGGTCACCAACCAGGATGGACTAGGAACGAAGGCTTTTCCTGATCATGAATTTTGGCCGGTACATAATTTCATCATGAGATTGTTAGCATCGGAGGGCATCCGCTTTGATTCGGTTCATATTGATGAGCATGATGAAAAAGATAACCATCCCAATCGTAAACCAGGAATTGGCATGTTGCAGGATTATATCCACGGAGATTATGACCTGGCAAACTCCTTCGTGATCGGAGACCGCGCCACAGATGTACAGCTTGCCCGCAATTTAGGGTGCAAGGCCATTTACCTAAGTTCAGCTTACTCAGATGCTGAAACCGAAGCAGCGTTGAAACCGAAAGAGTGGAAAGAGATTTATGAGTATTTAACCCGCATTATTCACCATAAATAGTGGCGGGTTGATTCAAGTAATTGATTTACAATGATTTAACATTCACACTGAATTATTTTTGATTCCTCAAATTTGGGGAACGATTTTGTCATCTCATTCGAAATCAATTGCCTCATATTCAACGTATTACATCATTTCAATGAATAACACTTGAATTTTTCAGGTTAAGCGTTGTAGGTCTCAAGTAGAAAGTTCAAATTTTAGAGCGTTAAAATTTGCTGTTAATACGTAAAATCATCCTAAAATTCCTCTGCCAGGCATGCTTGCAAGACCAGCTACAACCAATAGAATGGAGATCCCGAAAAAGATGGTCTGAAATCGAAACTTCACCTGAGCATCTGACGCTTTTTTACTAATGGATCGACCAGCCTGAGCTACGACTACCGCAAATACCATTAAAGCAATGTGCTCAACAGACCAATACCTGCTTACTCTATCCCCCATATTGAAAGTGACAATTGGACTGTAAATAAGATATAGCAGCAAACCAATAAGTAACTGTAAGTGCATTAAGCCAACATAAGAAGGGGCAAGAATCTTATCAAATTTGGTATAGGAAGTATTACCAAACCAACCGATCAATGATTTTACAACCACGAATACCGCTGCTAATAACACAAGGTATCTAAGGCCTGAGTGTGTATGAAGAAAAAAAACGTACATAGACTAAAGATTTACTCAAATATATATTAACTAAAGCTGAGATTTAAGGTGATTACATAGGCATAGATTAATAGTCCTGTAGCAAGTCCGTAATAGATGCTCCTGAATTTGAATTTCACGGAATTGTCATTAGACCGTATTGTAATCAGTCGGCCTCCTTGAGTAAGAATGGTTGCGAAAATGATTAAAGCTGCATGTTCTATGGCCTTCAAACTCTCCTCATAATTGAAACTGAAGTTCGTGAAGACATAGACGATAAAGATTACTTGAGCATATAGCGAGACGATGAAGACATTTGCAACAATTCTATCGAAGGCTTTGTACGTGCTTTCGCTAAAAAATCCATAAAAAGACCTAAGAGAGATGAGCACCCCTATGGAAAGGGAGATAAGAATAACAGCCGTTTGAATTTGATTCGAAGCTTCCATAGCGATACTTAATTTTATAAAAACAATGGAAACTTTCGTTTTTAGAATGTCATGAGGGCGGCCATTAGGCGGATTCCATACCATAAATTGCCAATACGAAGGTTTTCATTTGCGGCGTGTTGATTGTTATCGTGATTTGCAATAGGAACAATGATCGCCGGCTTCTTCAATTCGTCGGTAAATAGGTAGAGTGGGAGAGAGCCGCCAAGCGTGGGTAAGAGAATCAAATCTTCTCCAACAACAACCCTCGCTTTGTCAATCACATCCTGAATGATGGGTAAGTCCATAGAAGTTCTTGCCGCAGGATAGCCACTAGAACGAGTCACCTTGACAATTTTAGAATACTTTAGTCGGGTTTCCTGATCGGGATCTTCACGGATGATGTGAAAACCCTGTTTTCGAATATGCGCTTCCACCAAATCTTTTTGTTTCTCAGGATCACAACCTTTTACTAATCGAATACCCAGCGCCGCGGTAGCGCTAGCCGGAACAACATTTCGGGCAAGTTTTCCTGTATTTCCGCTGCTCAATCCTCTGATGGTGAGAGAAGGAAGCAGTAGCCGTTCATTATATGACTCTGTTCCTTCAGGATTATTAATGCCTAGCTCTTTTTTCAGGTCTTCATCAATAAGTGGAATTTGGGCTAGTGCCTTTTTCTCGAGATCACTCAAAGGCGCTACATCATCATAGTATCCATCAATGACCACATTTCCTTCATCGTCTTTCATACTAGCAATCAACTCTGCAAGAAGCTGACCGGGTACAGGAGCCCAATTGCCATAGTGTCCGCTGTGTAATGGACGATTGGGACCGTAAGTCGTAATTTCCATTCCGGTTACACCTCTTACTCCAAACACAAGCTGTGGTTTTCTTGATTGATGTACCGGGCCGTCACAAAAAAGCCAAAGATCAATTTCATCTACTAGCTCTCGATGATCATTCAAGTATTGCTTCAACTGCCTGGAACCAGCCTCTTCTTGACCCTCAAAGAAAAATATCAAGTTAGAGGTGACTTTTAATTGAGCATCATAGATCATATCCAATGCAGTCAATAAAGTAATTATCGGTGCTTTGTCATCTCCCGCAGATCGTGCATAAATACGATGTTCTTCGTCAATTTCTGCTGAACTAGTAGGATAGTCTATGGCTGTGCCGTCCTCGGCGATGGACTTGCTGAAGTAGGTAGGTTTCCAGGGATCATTGGTCCATTTGGTTTTGTCCACAGGTTGTCCGTCGTAGTGTACGTAAAAAGCAATGGTTCGCTTTGCTTTTTTAGCAGGGAGGTATCCATATACAATCGGAGGGGTTCCGACCATTCTCAGAAGTTGGGTTTCAATGCCACGCTTCTCCAGTTCGGATTGGATATATTGTGCGTTCCGATTGATGTTTGGCAGATCAAATGCGACATTAGGGATTGAAAGTAAGGTTTTGAAGTTTTGAATAATTTGGGTACCATTTTCTTCAATATATTCGCTGCTTAACTGATTAATATCTTGTGCGGAAATAGATAGGGAGAAAATGAGGACTGCCACATTGAAGATTCGCATGATTTGTAAATTTGAGTAATGGCTAAAATTATTAAAATACCGTCAGTTTTCGTGTATGATACCAAAGTGGTTGGGGTGTCAAAAGAAAATGAAGATGGATCTTCACGTCAAAAGTTCATCCGGCGAGAAGTGGTAGAAGGAGATAACCTTTTACTGAGACCTGAAGAGAATAACCCCTACGATCCAAATGCCGTTCGGGTCTTCTCAAAATTTGGCCACCAGATCGGGTACTTAAGTAAGGATATAGCTAAAAAAGTGAAACCAGCTTTAGATAATGGTACAGAAGTGCAGGTCAAAGCCAGCTGGGTAAGTGGCGATAAAATCTGCGGTGTCGGACTAAGAATTGAACTAGTTAGCTAAAAACAGCATACTATTTTTTGGTTTCTTTCTGACACCCATGACATGAGCATAAAGATTCGAAGGCGAGTTATACCAATCACCAGATGAAACGATCCCCCGATACAGTTTATCAAGAATTCTGTGTGTGTAATTGGAAAATAGACTTATACACATGAAATTGATCATTGACTTTGGTTTAGTAGTGCTGATCTGGATGACACAATTGGTAGTATATCCAAGTTTTACCTTTTTTGCTGAAGACGACCTTGTTAGCTGGCATCAGCGCTACACCACTGCGATTTCCATTATTGTGATGCCTCTTATGTTGCTGCAAGTCGGAATTCACGGATGGGAGCTTTTTAATCATTTCACCTGGCTCAAGCTAATTGCAGCAGTTTTGATTGGTTTGGTTTGGGTCAATACCTTCGGTTTCGCCGTTCCCTTACACAACCAAATAGCCGCACAGAAAAAGGTATTGGACGCAGCTTCTCATTTAGTCAGAGTGAACTGGTTTCGGACCATTCTCTGGTCAGCAGTGTTTCTTCTTGGTCTTTTAAAAAGTTAACCGCAAGAGCATTAAAAGCTTTCGGAGCTTCAATATTTGCAATGTGTCCTACTTTAGGAAGAATATGAAGTTCGGTATTGGGTTGATTTTCTGCTAATTTTTTTGCGCCGTCAAGAAAAACATAGTCATCTTCGCCCATGATAATCAGCATATCGTGATCTGAGTTTCTTTCGTGATATGTTTTCAATAGGTTGAAAAATTCATAATATAATCCTATCCACTTCAGGTATTCCTTTTGAGTTAAGCGAGCGGCGTATTGCTGGTATACCGTTCTTGCTTTTTGGTTTCGTTTGTAGGGCATCAAAACATAAGAGAAAATACGATACATCGTTCGGTAGCTGAGAAATAGGTTAAAGAAACGAGCCGCAAAAACAAAAGCACGAATAAAAGGCGTGCCCGAGAATACTCCACCCACCACCACGATTTTATCAAGGGCTTCAGGATATCGCATGGTAAAATCTTGGATGAGGATACTTCCAAAAGATAAGGTAACAAAGTGTGCTTTTGATATTTCTACCTCTTTCATCACTTTTTTGATATCCTCAGAAACCATTTGAAATGAATATTCCTTGTATTCCGGTTGAATATCTTTTGAATCTCCGTGATCCCTTAGATCGATAAGCAATAGATTGAAAAAGGGTTTGAATGCTTCAATTTGTTTATTCCAGGTAGCGATACTACCGCCCGCTCCATGCAGGAAAACAATCCATTTGGCGTTTGTATCTACAAGGTAAACTTCATGATTGAGAAGTTTTTGCATGGAGGATCAACAAATTAACACAAAAGAGGTTTTGCCTCTATGAATTTGAACCATTGGAAATCTACCACTCTTAAAATTGCTGCTATCTATAATTTGTTATGGGGAGCTTGGGTTGTACTCTTTCCTAATCACTTTTTTGAACTAGTAGGGATGGAACGGCCCCTTCATACCACGATCTGGCAGGGAATGGGAATGGTAATAGGTGTATATGGATTAGGATATTGGTGGGCTTCTCAAGACCCATTAACCCATTGGCCTATTGTAGCGGTTGGATTTTTGGGTAAACTATTTGGGCCCTTGGGATTTGTGATGAACTATCTTACCGGTAAAATTCCATTCGGATTTTTTTACACACTTATCACCAATGATTTTATCTGGTGGATTCCTTTCTTTTTGATCTTAAAAAGCGCTTATAAGCAAAACCGGATTCGATGGGTTTGAAGACCATATGCTTTAACCTGCAATCTTTGTTTTATCTGGCGGCAGGGATTAATCACTTTATTAATCCTGAGTTCTATTATCCTCTCATCCCCGATTATTTCATTTATACCAAAGCCATCAACTTATTGGCCGGTTTTTTTGAAATGCTATTCGGAATCACTTTCATATTTACCAAAACCAGGAATTTTGCTATTTATGGCGTCATCTTGATGTTGGTTGCTTTTATTCCTTCACATATTTATTTCATTCAAAGGGGAAGTTGCATTGAAGAGGGCTTATGCGTACCAGAATGGATCGGTTGGTTCAGATTGATTGTTATCCATCCTTTACTTATTTGGTGGGCTTGGAGCCAAAGACTTAGAACTTAGGTATTTTGAAATTATTTAGGGCACCTCTAAAAACTCAGTTCAAGAATTTGAGGTAGTGATCTTTTTTGAGACAAGACGTCAAAAACGGAGTTTAGCAGCGTTAACCCGAAAAATTCGGGTGTTATTCATTGAGATGAGGTAACACGTGGAATAGGAGAAATCTTTTGAAAAACCCGCCTTTTGGCTCAACTCTTCGTTACTCAACATTTCAAAAGCCTCATTTACGACTAGTAAACTACGTTTTTGAAATGCTGAAAGCCTCGATTTGAACCAAAATCAGTTTTGCAAAGGATTCTCTGAGGTAATTGATTTTGAATGAGAGGACAACATCGTTCCCCAAATTTGAGGAATCAAAAATCATTCAGTATGAATACAAAACTGCTGTAAATCAATTACTTGAATCAACCTGCCACTATTTGTAGTGAATAATGCGGGTTAAATAAGTATTTTGATAACGAAGTATCAGGAATAAATCACTACCTCAAAAATTGAAAGTGGGTTTTTAGAGGTGCCCTTAAGTATCGGGTTTTCTGGTAGCGGTAAGACATCAGTACCAGAAAGTACCTTTATAATCCGAATACCTGGCGCGTGACTCACGGCTATGCATGCTAAGAAACCTGCGATTTGCCTTTACCGTGCGATAACCAAGAAGGTGAAAAAAGTCTTTAGCAATAAAACAGGCTATGTTTTTGTTTACTAACAAGCCCGACTTTTCATCATCTATCCAGCGTATACCGGGTAATAATACCAGCAACCGATCTAACCGATATTTCCTGAAAAATGCTGAAATTTTAAGAAACAATGGCCAAATTTTTTTAATCGTAAAAAACCCATCCGAACCTTTAGCTTGGTATAATGGCATAAGTATTCGACCATTGTGCACTGCTCTGATGACTTTTCCATTACTGTTAGCTAATGACTGGTTTTTCCTTATTCCTTGGAAATTGTAAAAGCCAGGCAGCATCCTAAAATCTTCCCCTGGTTTAATACGATATTGGAAGCAGATCTCATAAAAACACCTAATATTGACGGAAGCCTTTGCTAGTGAATGATAGTACTTATGAAAGTCGAAATCAGCTTTTTCAAGGCAGCCTGTCAATGACAGCGACAAATAAATAAACGAAAGACAGTTTTGAATTGAAACCATTTCATCATGTTGTCCCGCCTCAAAACCAAAAGCAATATAGCCCAACTCATTAATATAGCTCAATACAGTGCCTTCTAAGTATTCTTCTATCCCTAAGATGATAGGTAAAGGATATTGTACAGTAAAGTTTCTATTCAATAAACTATCATTGACCGTGAGAAAAGGGAGCGTTTCACTGGATGTGGTATGCATATCAAAGAAGTAAAATGGACCATCTTCTTTTTGTAGTATGTCTTGAAACACTTTGTTGATCTCCACCTGTTCTGTCTCATCCTGATGCGTGGCAGGTTCGCCATTTTTTGGTAGGTTAACCAACCGCTCAGCGGTCCAAAGCCTGTTTAGGTCCTGTTTTTGATATCTTTCTCCATGTTTAAGTGCCCAAAGGTTTCCAGCAATTCCATAGATATTTCCCTTAAGTTTACTTGTATCTAATTGACTAAATAGGCGATTAAGCGCAAAGACACCGGCAGGTTCATTTCCATGAATACCTCCTAAAAATATCAAAGTGGGACCCTTTTCACTTCCCCGGGCATGACCAATAATCCTGTCTATCTCAACTGTAGAATTCAGCGCAAAGCTAAATACTTTGGTTCTCGTCATATTTATGGATGTCCTTGGCGGTAACAATACCTATTAAATGTTGATTATGTACTACAGGAAGGCAATCAATACGGTGCTGTTTCATCTTTTGAATGGCTTCCGGGATGGGCATTTCTGCGTGTGCCAGCAAGACTTTTTTGATCATAATATCAGCAACAGTTAGCTTTTCTCCTCCTTTCATGTCGTTTTGAAACTTTTTTATGCGCTTCCATGTGAGGAGACCCGTGATCTCTCCATTGTTACATTCAACAGGTAAATGGTGAATGTCTTTCCACAACATAAGTTGTATAGCTAGTTCCGCCAGATCATCGGATTGGACGGTGAAAAGCCTCGTGGACATAAGATGTCCCACATTCGTTGCATTTTCATAAGAATTTGGTTGATCGGGAATAGAAGTCCAGGTATGGACCGGAAGGTCTTTTTGCTGGTTTTTGAACATGTATTTTGTAAGCGCGACCAGGGCGTCATCCTTTCTAAAAGATTTTTTTAGCTTTCTGTAATTAGTGATACTCCACTGTGCACCTGTATGTGATACCGCTCTTTGATCGATGATTTCAAGTAATCCGGTGGCTTCTTCTCTGTCCATGCCAATTTTGGAAAGACCTTCATATGCAAGTGGCAATAACTCGCGAATAGTGAGATCTCTTACTGATACATATCTGTCCTTCCATTTCAAAACAGATTGTTTTCCGGTTCTTGCTGCTTTTATGAAATTTGCTTTTACATCCTCAAAATCCATTTGATTTGGTAAATTTAGATAGCTGGAAGACCTGCCAAGCATTAAACCAATCCAGTAAGCAAAATTGGCCATTTGATCGGAGATTGTAGGTCCGGCTGGTAGGTACCTGTTTTCAATTCTCAGATGGGCTGTCTCTTCATTGGTGCCATAACACGGGCGGTTCCAACGATAAATCGTTCCATTGTGCGTCTTCAATGCGTTGAGTTTTGGTATTTTGCCATTCGCCAAGTCTAATAGTGAATCAGAATTTGTTTCGCTGGTTAGAAGGATTTTATGCTGAGCGATATCATTTTTATAAATATTAGCGATTGTTCCAAATTCCCAACTATCCCCAAAGCTCACTCTTGATACCTGATCCTTTAGCGCGTAAGTAGATTGACGCGTATCCACACTTTGTTGAAAAAGGGCAATTCTTGTTTCATTCCAAAGCTCCCTGCCAAGCAACAGAGGAGAATTGGCACACATGCCTAAAACCGGTCCTGAGATAGTTTGAGCCCAATTGTAACTATCAATAAAGTCTTCCGGATCTACCTGGAGGTGAAGCTGGAAACTGGTATTGCAAGCTTCCATTAATACCGAATCATGTTTTACCAATAATTCATCTACCCCTTTTATGTGTAGACTAAAATCAGTGCCTCGCATATCTTTTACCATCTCATTGAGTGACTGGTACCTTGGTTTTGGAGTAAGGTATTCGAGAGATAGCTCCGTTTTACTTATCGTAGGTAAAATGCCTGTAAGGAGGATAAAAGTATCCCTATCTTTTGCAAACAGTTTTGCTCTGTCAAGAAATTGCCTTAATTGTCTTTCCAGCTTCCTAAAAGAATCTTTATCGAGCAATACAGGGTCAAGATTTACCTCAAGGTTGAACTTAGCGAGTTCATTGGTAAAATGAGGGTCATTGATTGCCTTAAGCAATTCATCTGCATTGTTTTGTGGTCGCCAGTTTTTCGAAATCAGACAAAATTCCTGTTCCGCTCCAATTCTTCTGATTCCCGATTCAATGAGGTTCCTCTCCAGCATGTATTCAAGACACGTGACATCATTGAGTAAATGTTTAATAAACTGATTACGTTCTTCTTTTTTGTTGTTTGAGTTTGCTAGGAGATTCCCCACGATGCGTCTGCTTTAAACGATAAAGATTGATACATTATGCCCTAGCTGGTATGATCTATGCCAGTTGGGTGGCTGACTTACATCACAGGAATCAATTTGTATCGGATGTGGGGTCGAATCTTCAAATGCTTTAATTTATATTTAATACAGATAACCTTTATGAAATTCATCTTTATTGTACAAGGAGAAGGAAGGGGACACATGACACAGGCGATTTCTTTGTATCAAATATTGACATCAAATGGGCATAACGTCTCGCACGTATTCGTTGGTAAAAGTAAAAGAAGAGAGTTACCAAAATTTTTTGCAGATAATATACACACTCCAATTACCCAACTAGAGAGCCCAAACTTTGTAACGGACAAGAAGAGTAAATCCGTAAGTGTATGGAAAACTTTTCTGACCAATATTGTAAGATTTCGAATCTTTTTACAAAGCATAAGAAATATAGACAAGATCATAAGACAAGATAATCCAGATATAATCATAAATTTCTATGATTTTTTAGGTGGACTATATTTTTTACTGAGAAAACCAAAAGCAAAGCATGTAGCGTTGGCCCATCAATTCCTGCTTAATCATTCAGAGTTTGAATTTCCCAAGGGTAGAATCTACGATCGTTTTTTATTGCGCCTGGGAAATAGACTTGCAGGATACAATGCAAGTAAGCTTTTATGTCTGTCTTTTCGTCACATGACGGAGGAAAAGAAGAAGAGATTGCATGTGGTTCCACCGTTGCTTCGAAAAGAGATAAAACAAAAATCAACCTCTAACAAAAACTTTTTCTTGGTCTATATAGTAAATCATGGATACTCAGAACAAGTAAAGGAATTCCACATCAAGCATCCTGAAATATCAATTCATTGTTTTTGGGATAAAAAAGATGAACCTTCAGAACTCAAGATTGACGAAACTCTTATCTTTCATAGACTTGATGATAAAAAATTTATGGAATTTATGTGTTCTTGTAAAGGATATTTGACCACCGCTGGATTCGAATCCGTTTGTGAAGCGATGTATTTTGGAAAACCAGTCCTGATGGTACCTGTGAGCGGTCATTATGAACAATCATGTAATGCTTTGGATGCCTCCAATGCAGGTGCCGGAATTTCCAGTAACATTTTTGACTTGGAATTACTTCTCGAATATCTTCCAGAATATGAAGAGATAAAAAGCGAATTTAGGCTTTGGTGCGCTCAAACTGAACAATTATTCCTGCATAAGATAACAGAGCTATGATTAATAGCACAATAGTACTTCCTTATTCGCTCTTGCGACAGTTGCCTCTCCTACAGTGACCTTCGGATACAAGGTCGATAGCTTTGTGATAAAGACACACACACTGGCATGAAGTAACATTATTTGTAAAATACTTATCCTGTCTTGCCAAAAAGTAATCGTTACTTAAAGACAGGAATTAGTTAATTTAATCCGCATTATTCACCACAAATAGTGGCAAGGTTAATTCAAGTAATTGATTTACAGTAGTTGAATATGCATACTGAATGATTTGTTACTATTCAGCTACTTAATAGATTGATTATCAAATATTTGGAAATTAGATTTTATTAAAATTATCTAATTTACTTAAGAATGAACAATATATTATTTTATGAAAATCATTTTCCTAGTTGATTATTTCAATAAAAATGATAGTCAAATTCATTTTAAAATAATATTTTATATAAGCCTCTGAATAGTAACAATGATTTTTGATTCCTCAAATTTGGAGAACGATGTTGTCCTCTCATTCGAAATAAATTCCCTCCTGTTCTACGTGTTACCTCATCTCAATGAATAACACCCGAATTTTTCGGGTTAAAGTCTGAGCGATTTCATGATCTTGATCAAGCCTGATTCTCATAAACTTATTCATACTCGGTTGGTATGTTAAGAATTCTAAGTTTTATGCTCATTTCATGTAATCATTATCGCTTCAATTGACTGAGCAACTTCTCCGTCCTTTTCGTGGACAGTACCAGCTCAACTTGTGCGTTCCACAGCTTTTCCAGAATGGGATTAAACATCCATGTGATCGATAATTCTCGCTCCCTGGCCATTGCTCTCCATTCTTCGCGTTCCATCTTCCCAAACTTTTTAAAGCCCTTTCCGCAGTACGCCTTTAATATTTCC
>JBCCLN010000058.1:0-18221 GCA_039026865.1 Bacteroidota bacterium
GAATCCGAGACCTCCCTCGGTAAGGCGAATATCCTTGTATCTAAGCCTGCCCTATCTACTATTTCGGCTCCTCTCCTTTCAGCGCTTTGGACTTCCGTATGAGGTGCTACTTCTTCCGGCCTCATCGCCTCCGTATATAGTTTCTGTTCGTCCGTTCAGATACCGTAGTTTGGCTTACTTCCGTTCCAGCGTCACCGCTGACAACCTTGCCTCTTACTTAGCTTCCGGGCACCACCCTAGTGCTTCCGGGACTTTCTCCCTCTGGAACACCCAAATTCATAGGCCATATTCACCATTCAAGGCACACACAAACGATATGATCGCATGGCCTTACTTAGCCCTCTGCAAAGTATCTGTCAAACATCCCGCTTATCTGCTGCCAGGAAACTCTTGTACTTTTCTACTTACTTCTCCACTCGTGGGAGTTTTTTTTCTGTTTGTCGAAGTGTCAATTTGATACGTTGAATGCACCGGCAGATAAGCTACTTTTATCGCAACTAATCAAATTCGGAGGCCACAGCGCCATATCTGGGCATTTTAGCCAATTAAAATAAAAGCTTATGCCAACAAAAGAAGAATTAGAAATCCAAAAGTTAGAAGAAGAACTAAAACAACTGCAAGCACCTTTTTGGCAAAAGCCTTTCTTATCCAACAATTATTGCCTCAGCATTGACAATAATTGTTTCTGCTGCTATAGGTTTTTCTTCTTATTTCTCCCAAGTCAATAAAACAATGAAAAGGAAATAAAGAAACTTGAGTCAAAAATTAAGGAAAGTCAAGACGCTGAATTAGCGGCTAAAGGGCAATTAAACAGACTTGAGTATAAAACTTACAAGTTACGTTATGAAGAATACAAGACCAAAGTTGATGGGAAAAAGGAAGGGTTGAACCGTGTGGAAATTGACTTGGAGAAGAAAGAAAGAGAGCTTAATAATTATAAAAATAGGTTCAAATCTGTTTCAAGTGAAGTAGAAAACTATATCTCAAATCAGTATGCTCCGAATTTCACAGAAGGCATTTTAAGCAATCAAACTAATGTTAGTGAGATGAAGAAATATGCAGAAAATGATGCTGAGTTTCGAAGCTTAAAAAAGTTCATCTTATGGGTCGTAAACGAAACCTATAAAAGAACTGATAGAAAAGAAAAACTGAATTAAAACGAAAGCTTGAATCAAATATAAGGCTGGCTACAACATCACCTATACGCAATGCTCTTCGGGACACTACGCATATCCAAATCGCTAATTGTAACGAGTTCAGCTCACAGATAATTCCTCTTAAAGTCAAATTATGTACGATGCTTTATTTACCATCGTCCATTAAGTATAAAATTAACAAAATGAAAAAATGCTTCTTCGTTCTAATCTTAATCCCCCTAAGTTTTGCTACTTATGGCCAACAGTCTGAAACTGACAGTGTAAAACAACATCATACCATCGGTTATCATGCCAATCAAATCAATGCTGAATATTGGCACTCTTTTACCATGCCTGTGAATAGAATTGTGGGACTTCAACAGGGGGTTAATGTAAGACAGCAAGGAGGGATGGGGTCTAGCTACACCTACTCGCTTGATGGAATTTCAGGGAGTGGTGTGGCTTTTCTTATAGATGGCATACCCACACAGTACTTGGGTAGTAGTTATGCCATAAATAATTTCCCCACCGCATTGTTAAATAGAATCGAAGTGTACAAAGGCGTAACGCCAGTGGAGCTGGGGGCAGATGCCCTCGGTGGTGTCATTAACATTGTGACCATCCAGCCCGATACTTCTTTTTTGGATTTATCTTACTCAGTAGGTTCTTTTAATACACATCAGGCTCACCTCAATGGTCAATGGATAGATGAGGGTTCTGGCTTTATCACAAAAATCTCTTCATACTATACCCAAACGGATAATAATTACGAAGTCTGGGGAGATGAGATTATCTCAGTAGACCAGCAGGGTAGGCGTATTGATATAACAAAGGATAATCCGTTCACCCGTTTCAATGATGATTTAAGGATCATTCATGCTAAACCGGAAATCGGTTTTACCAATACAAAGTGGGCAGATAAGCTGATGGTAGGCCTGACTGTTTCCGATCTTGAAAGAGGCATTCAAAATGGCGATAATATAAACTCCGTGTATGGTGAGGTCAGGCTAACCGAGCAATTCATCATGCCACATTTGCATTATCAAAAAAATGACTTGTTTGTGAAAGGCCTGTCCGTCAATAGTTTCAACGGCTATTCCATCCGTGAAAACACCCTTATTGATACCTCAAGCTATTTGTACAACTGGAGTGGCGATAAAATAATACAAAAATCAATCCCAGGTGAAACTACGCAAGGAGGGGTCTGGCAATCAACAACCTATAGTGCTCTGGTTTCCAGATTTGCCATCACCTATAAGCTTTCGGATAATCATAGGCTATCCCTGAACTATGTGAGACAGGGACTAAATCAGCAAAATGATAATAATAAGGCCGAACCCGATTTTCCTAATCCGGAACCCATCCATTCTACAAGTAGCTTTGTTGGCCTATCCGGCAGTAGTGCTTGGCTACAAAAACGACTGAACATCAGTGTTTTTGTTAAAAGATACAGCAATCAATCAGAAACCGAATCTCCTTCCTTTATTACTCCTGACGAAACCAATCCGGTTTCTTATGACGAAGATTTCTGGGGATGGGGATTGTCTGCTGGTTTTGATATTGTTTCCTGGCTAAAGGTGAAGTCATCAGTAGAGCGAACGGTAAACATGCCAAGTTCATATCAGGTATTAGGTGACAATATTTATACTGTAGCGAATGAAGAATTGAAGCCCGAACAAAGTTTCAATGTTAACGCAGGATTGACCCTAAACCAGCAGGTGGATAATGTTCACTTTTTCCAATTGGATATTAATGGATTTCACAGGGATGTAGAAGATCAAATTTTTCAGGTTCAGCAAGGGTCTGGGTTTTCTGGTTTTGTAAATTATATGAATATAATCAGCAAAGGCGTTGAAGCTAATCTAAACTATAAGTTTACTGATGTATTGTCGTTTGATATCAACACTACCTACATGTCTGTGGTCAACAATAATGAATCAGGTCCATTAGCTTCATTCTATGAAGATCGAATTCCCAATACCCCCTATTTTATGACCAATTTTGTCTTGAAAAGTAAATTTGATAACGTATTCATTACAGGTTCCCGTGTGCTTTCCTATCTTCAAATGAGTCACGTGGGAGAATTTTTACTCAATTGGGAAAGCACTGGGGTAGCAGAATTGAAAACCACTATTCCAGCTCAGACCCTGTTTGACTGGGGGGTGTCTTATCAACTGCCATTTGGCATCACAACCTCACTTGATATCACGAATATCTTTAATGAGCAGGTTTATGATTTTATCACATTCCAGCGACCAGGACGTGCTTTCTGGCTCAGGATGAGATATAGATTATAGTAAAATTTTCTAAGAGGAGATTAGTTGAGTAGGTAAAGGAGAATCTCACCCTGGCCCCAATGCTCTTTAGTTAAGGGTTTGTGATCAGGATAAAACGGGCGTATACATTTCTTTAGCCTTGCTATTTCTGACAGAAAATCGAGCCAATGTAGAACTTTTAGGACGTATTTGTGATGTTTACCTTGTGATCAGGTATTTTATTTGGGCAATAGGTTTTGGTATTATTCTTAGCTGTGCTTTAGCCTTCTTCTCTTACTTATTGTAGGGTGTAATCTGGGTCCTTATCTTGGTGCGGCGTATGTCCCTGGGGAAAACCCGACCGGGTTTAATGGGGACAATTGATCGTGCAAAACGACGGATCAATCCTTCGATAATGGCGGTAACCTTATGCCCAACGCAGGTGAATAACTCCACCAACGTCCCACGAACCAGTCGATAACCAGTTTTCCAATGGTAAGTGTAGTCGTATTTGGTTTGATTGGTTTTCTCCTCTATTTCCTGCTGTGCAATCATCCCATGCAAAGCCACCAGGTTCATCCTAAAGATAGGGGCGTAAAACTCCTGATAGACCCCCTCCACCTTCTTACAACTATAATATTCCCGTTTCATTTTAGGTTTATTTAGACTTTTGAAGAGCTCCTACTTCGGGGAAATAGACAGGGTTCGTCAGTTTAGACTACTTACGTGATGGTTAGATGAAGTCTAAATAAATCGTAGCAGGTTTGCAATCAATTCCCTAGCAAATCTGGCCTTTGTTCTCTCGTATGTTTCAAGGCCTGCTCGTTTCTCCAAGCTTCAATATTAGCACTATGACCAGATTTCAGTATAGTTGGGATTTTCCACCCTTTGTATTCTGCAGGACGTGTGTATACCGGCGGTGCTAAAAGGTTATCTTGAAAAGAATCTGAGAGTGCGGAGGTTTCATCATTGAGAACTCCTGGTATAAGCCGGATTAAGGAATCTGCTAAGACCATCGCTGCTAATTCTCCCCCAGAAAGTACATAATCACCAATGCTAATTTCTTTGGTTATTAGGTGATCTCTCACTCTTTGATCCACGCCTTTATAATGGCCACAAAGGAAAATGAAATTCTTTTTTAATGACAATTGATTGGCAAGGGACTGATTATAAGTATCTCCATCCGGTGTTAAATAAATGATTTCATCGTAATTTCTTTCGGCTTTGAGTCGGGTAATACATTTATCAATGGGTTTAATCATCAAAACCATGCCTGCACCACCACCAAATGCATAATCATCAACATTTTTGTGCTTATCATCGGAATAGTCTCTAAGGTTGTGAATTTCAAGTTCCACCAAGCCTTTATCTATAGACCTCTTCACAATGCTTTGGGTAAGTGGCCCTTGAAAAAGGTTAGGTAAAGATGTGATAATATCAATCCGCATGCTATGCATATATATCTAGCAGGCCATCCGGAAGTTTCACGTTAATCGTTTTTTCCTTGGTATCTACTTTTAACATAATCTTATCTTTCATAGGAATGAGAATTTTCTTACTCCCTACTGAAAGAAGCTCATTGCCATTAAAGTCAATGATTTCATTGACGGTCCCCAGGATCTCATTGCCTTCCCTTACTTCGCACCCCACTAAATCATGGAAATAATAACCACCATTTGGCAGTTTAGGAAGAAATGAAAGAGGAAGGTAGATTTCGGTTTTTACAAGTTTAGCGGAATCTTCAATAGAATCAACGTCTTCGAACTTTACTAATGCCCTTTTGTGGTTGATTTGAAGGGTTTCAATAAAAAAAGGAACCAGTTGATCGTTTTGTAATAGAAAAACTGATTCAAGTTCCTCGTACTCCTTCGGAAAATCAACATCAAGCAAAACGCTGACTTCTCCCTTAATACCATGGGTTTTGACTACTTCACCAAGCTGGTAGCAATCATCAATTTTCATTCAAAGGATTAAGCTTCCTTATTTTCTTCTGCGGCACTAGATTGCTCAGCGGCTTGCGCTTCCTCAACTGTTGAAACGTCTTCTTGCACATCTTCATCATTTTCAACAGTACCTTCTTTGATTTCCTGAACTAATGCCGCTTCAGCTTCGGAGGCTCTTTTTTTCAATAATTCGGCTCTGGCCTCTTTCACTTTAGCTTCAGCCTCCAGCGCTGCTTTTTTCTTATCTGATTCCGCTTTTGCAAGCCGATCTACCTTACCTCGAATTTTGGCCTCCTTGTCCTGCAACCAAACTTCAAGTTTGCTGTCAGCTTCTTCTTGCGTAATCGCCCCTTTGTTTACTCCAATCTGAAGATGTTTTTTATACATCACTCCACTGTAGGAGAGCATCGCTCTTACCGTATCCGTAGGCTGAGCTCCCTTCATGACCCAATCGAAAGCTTTGCTATTATTAAGTTCTATTGAGGCTGGATCTGTATTAGGATTGTACGTACCAATTTTTTCAATAAAACGACCATCACGTGGCGCTCTACTGTCTGCCACTACTACGTCGAATATGGCATTTTTCTTGCGCCCTCTACGCGCTAATCTAATTTTTACCGACATGTTACTTTTTGTTTGTGAAACTCACCTACCAACCTTTTAAATGGAGCGCAAATTTAGATGATTTTTATTAATTTTCGAAGAACTTAAAAATCCCAATTTGCGCATCTGCACGTTAAACTATTGTGCCCTTATTGGATTTCAACATTCAAAAAACACCTTTTTAAAGGAGAATACGACGTTCCTTTGAATGTTCGAATTCAGCACGCAGATGCCTTAAAATCCCAATCCCTCTACTATCCAATTTGAACGTTTTTTTTAGATTTCAATGTTACAAATAGTTATTGAATCTATTTTAAGGCACCTCTAAAATCCACTTTCAATTTTTGAGATGATCTTTTCCCTTGATACTTCGTCATCAAAATACTTATTTAAAGCCGCTAAACTCCGTTTTTTGACTTCTTGTCTAAGAAAAAAACGCTACCTCAAATTCTTGAACTGAGTTTTAGAGGTGCCCTTTAGAGTTTCTAATGAAAATGTAATAAAACCACAGTTCAACTTTCAATTCATTCAAAATTCATCTAAATTCTTGAAAACTGGTAAATCAATTCCAAAGTATAAAAGATAATGTTTCATTCTTTGCCTAAAAATAAGCTGCAAGTTTCAGTAAGGTGTTTTTCGTCTTTTCTTAGAGATACTATTTAGCCCGAAAATTCGAATGTTATTCATTAAGAGGATATAACTGTTGAATAGGAGGTAATTGATTTCCAGTGAGAGGACAAAATCGCTCTCCAAATTTGAGGAATCAAAAATCATTCGGTATGAATATTTAACTGCTGTAAATCAATTACTTGAATCAAACGCCAACCCGCCACTATTAATAGTGAATAATGCGGGTTAGCGTTGTTCATTTAATTGTAGCCTTCCTTCCTCTACCCCAAACTTTTTTTTCATTTTTCTTTTAGCAACACCATTAGCCATGATCAACAAATAGTCCCCTTCTTCGATCTGTACTGAGTCATCCGGGTTGGTTTTTAATTGTGCTTTTGAGCCCTCTATTTTTGTGATGCCTAGTAGGATTCCATCATAGCTATCTTTCATCTCATGAAATGCTTCCTTCCCGTTTTTTCCCAAAAAGGGATTGGAGCTGATAACTTTAAATTCTTGAACATCATAGTCGGAGTCTTTTTTTGCACTTGCCAGCAGATCCGTATTTAGTGTGGCTACATCTGGCTCAAAAATGTAACTAGCCACTAGCTTAGATGCAATTTCATTTCTGGCTATCAAATGCGTGACCCCGGCTGCCCTGAAGGTCTCTTTCAACTTGGAGTTTTGAAGCGAAACCACAATTTCAGGTAAAGGACATTTGTTTTTGATGTTTACGATCATCATTAATGCTTCTGCATCATTCTGCATGGTTATGAAAATGACACTCGATCTTTTTGCATTTAGCTTCTCTAAGACCTCAGGGTTTTGAAAATCAGAGAAAAGGACAAAGAAATATTCTTTACCATATTGATCATAGATTAAATCCACATCGTCCTTTCGATCTGTGAGAATAGCCAGTTTCTTTTTTGTATGAATTATTTCATCAGCTACCATACGGCTAAAGTCATTCCAACCAATAAAGACAATATGGTTTTCAAATTTAGTGCCTTGAAAACCTAATTTTTTTTCTTCTAACATGGAGTAAATTTTATTTGAAATTGTGCTGAACAAAAAGCCTAAAATACCTAGACTGGCAAACACATATATATACCCAATCACTTTTCCCCCTAAGGAAATAGGGTACATGTCACCGTAACCTACGGTTGTTAATGTTACGATCATGTACCATAAAGCGTCTGAAAATGATAAAATGGAGGCGCCTTCTACCTGACGTTCAAGTAGAACCAGTACGTAGTTGAAAATAGCAACAGCCATTATCCCTAAAAAGGCAAACAGGTAATTTCTTTGGTTTGATTTCATGACTTGGCGCTAACATAAAACCAATTTTTAAACACGGACCTGCGACCGATCAATATTATTTTCAAACCATTATTAAAGATAAAAAATTAAAGCACCTATGCTGCTAAAAATGATCATCACAGAAAGAACATACATCATATTTAAAACCAATAATTTGAAAAAAACGATCAACCATCTTTGATGATAAACTTTTTTCAATGCGATCAAAAGGTACCCCTGCAAAACAACAATGGTGATAAATAGAGACCATTGACTTAAGAAGATGCTCGTGGGAAATATGTAATCAATAAGAATGACCATAATGGCTAGCACTACGAAGGTATAAGCATGATAATGTATGCTAAAGATAAAATGCATGAGATAGAAGCGGCCTGGCCTTCTAAAAAGCATAAAAAGAAAGAACGCAAAAAGAGGAAGTAATAAGAAAAACAAACGTGGAAACCATTCATTAAAAAAACTATCCAAAAATTCTGCTTCCTCTGATCGTTCCAATTCCACGGTGTTATCAATGGGTCCAAGAATCAGGAAGAAGATAATACTGATAAAAATAAACATGCGAAGAGGAGGAATGTATCTAACCCTTCTCCCGGCTAAAAACTCATTGGTTAAGAACCCCGGATCTATCAAAAGCGGACGGAAGCTCCGGATGATCAGTGAATCAAATGTGAAGTAATCACCAAGAAAATCAAGAATAAACTGCTTGAATGTAACAATCTTTTCTTTGTGCTCTTGCCCACACTTTGGACAAAAGCTGTACCCTTCCAGCAATATTGTCTCACAATTTTTACAATTCTTTTCCAATAACTTCACGCTTTGTATTATTATTGATGAGCGCAGAATTTGAATCGTTGCCTTGGGTCGTAAATATATCACATCCTTTCTGTTAGCCGTTTTTGTTTATTTCACGGCAAATGCCCAGAATATTGTTATTGATACTTCCTCAACAAGTAAATACCTGATTAAAAAACCACAAGTCAACTACGAAAGAAATGTTATTTCGCATTCGGAAGAAGAAGAAATGTCATTTGGAGATCGGGCATTTTCTATCGGAAAAGGCATACTTAATCGGCTCAAAGCAAGGCTCAACCTGGAAGAAGCCGTTGAAAGCATTAAAGAGAAAAAACGCAAATTCACAGGATCTGGAACGAAGGAAAATGAAAGCAATGATCTTTAATTATTGATAGGTAAGGTAATACTAAAAATAGTGCCTTTACCTGGGTTTGATATTACATCGATTTGTCCGTTGTGCTCTTCTATTATCGAGTAAGTGATAAAAAGACCTAGCCCTGTTCCCTCACCGGAAGGTTTTGTGGTAAAAAAAGGATCGCTGATTTTAGACAAGTTTTCTTCAGGTATACCCATACCATCGTCTTCGATGGTAATTTCTATGTTATCTCCGTTCCTTGAAGTAATAATATTTATTGTCCCATTTTTATCTATGGCCTGAACAGCGTTAGCTAGCATATTCATCATTGCCTGATGAAGCCTACCTTCATTTCCCATCACTACTCCATGGTCCATAAATGTGGTTAAGACCTGGGCTTTATCCTTGATTTGGTTGTGTAGAATAAGAAGACAGTTTTCTATGATTTCTTTTAGATTACATTTCTCATTCATACTAGGACTCTTGCGACTAAAGTGGCTAAGACTCCTAACTATATTAGTGGACCTCTTCACGCCCTCTTCAACAATGTTGAAGAGAGGTTGCAATTCCCGCTTTTTTTCAGGCAACTCTTCTGAAATTCTTGAGCCTAAAGCATCAACCCCATTTTTGATGAAGTTTAAAGGGTTATTGATTTCATGAGCTATTCCCATAGCCATTAGGCCGAGAGAGGCCATCTTCTCAGAGGTAATCAGCAGTTTTTGCGTACGTTGGAGTTCTTTGTTGAATGAAACCAGTTCCCGATGAGCTCTTTGATTTTTTTGAAGAAGCACCAACAGGATCACAATTAGAGGAACCGTAACAAGCAGGAAGAAAGCATATATTCGGTTTTCAAATTGCTTTCTTTCTAACTCTAACTCTTGTCTAGTGGTTAAAGCACGGCCTTTTTCCTCTGTTTGACTCATAACAATATCCACTAATAAAACAGAAACAGTATTTTTGCATAAATCGGTCCATTCGATGGTAGAATCAGTTGCTTTTCTTAGAGCATCTATTTTTAAATAGATCATCAAGTTTTGTTTTTGGTTAAGATGGCCTGGCCAATTAGTAAAGGCTTTAAAACTTGATAGAACAATCAAGATCGTTAATACAAGTAATCTCATAGTGATTGCGCTTGTAGGGTATAAGATACTTATTAATTATAGTAGTTAATCGGATTTTTAGTTTTCAATTCGTTCGAAGGCTCCAATATCTGGATATATGTCTCTTGGTGCACCTGTAATATCAACCGAAACTTCTAAAACCTCCCCTTTATCCTTTGCAAAAGATAATGTATCTAAGGAGTAGTCGAAAAGAAATCGATTCTTAAAACCAGGAAAATTGACTTCCAAAGAAGTGAAATTATTTTCGATTTCTTTAGATGAGCGTATGATATTGCTATTAAGCATGAGAAATAGACTTGATTCTCCTCCATTATTAATAAGTAACTCTTCATTAGATGGTCCCCAGATGATAGAATTTTTAATGTTAAGTATCAATTCATCCGTAAGAACATCACCATCTATAATTGTATTGTCTGCAAATTGAACGGATGGTGATTCCAAAACAAAAGAACTGGGATCGTTGGAAAGGGTATTGTGATAAAGTTGATAGTTACCCCCAGCCAGACCGGCAAATAGAAATTGACCGCAGTTGTAGATCAACGCGTTAGTTGACTGAACGAGGGAATTAAATGCCAGTACACCTGCCAGGCTACAGTTTTTAATACGCATATTTGACATTTTCAACTCTGTTTGAAGCGTATTAGATATTGGACCTGGAACTAATTCGATTCTATTTTCTTCTCTATTTTCTCTGACTGTGTAACCGGCTCCTAGTCCTATTTCACTGTTTTCAATCGTACAGAACGAAAATGCTGAATTACTTTCTTCTGTTAGGATTATTCCATCCCACTGACCAGGCACTAAATCAAAGCCTGAATCAAATCTAGAACTTGTGAAAACAATATTATTTGACGAATCTCCTATGGCCATAATATTACCTTGAACTAATAGCAACGCATCATTATTGAAAAAAACATTCGTTCCTTTCTCAATAGTTAAGGTGCACCCAACTTCCACAACTACTGTTCCATCAACGGTGTAAGGTCTGCTGTTGTCCCAAACAACGTCACACAGCGATTCATTTTTTAGATTTCGTGTGTCCTGACCGTAGGCCAATAGCTTAACATGTTCAGCGTTCGAATTCCATTCAAAGACGATAGAGTCTTTTACCATATACGGATCGTCTTCATTTCTAGGATTTATATTAATTGCCACCAAAATCAAGAGGCTATCCCCACCAAATAATACCTCATTGGACACTGAGGTAGCTTCTCTTCCATTGATGATAACCGAATAATCGGACGAACGACCAAGAGCTAGTGAAATGTTGGAAAAACGGATAGCAGATTTGTTTGGATTAAAAACCGAAAGTCTTCTAGTGCTGCTTAAGGAAGAAGACAATAAAGTATCGAAAGCAATTGTATCGGTGCTAAAAATAATTCCCAAACCCGGATCGGAAGAAACGGATTCCTCGTCTCTGTCACAGCTCATCCAAAAAAGAGAAACTAACAATATGGATATATGAATGAGTTGACGCATTCTGCTAGATAACGATCTATGCTTCTGCTTCTTTCATTTTTTCAGCATTCTCAGCAATACGTAACTGTTCAATAAACGCTGCAATGTCACCATTCATCACATTGGGAAGATTAAAAACAGAAAGCCCAATTCTGTGATCTGTGACTCTTCCTTGCGGATAATTATACGTTCTAATTTTATCTGAACGATCCCCGGAACCCACCATGCTTTTTCTTTGATTACTGATCTCTGCATTATGTTTTTTCAGCTCTATTTCATAAAGTCTGGATCGAAGGACTTTCAAAGCTTTGTCATAGTTGGCATGCTGCGACCTGCCGTCCTGACACTCAACGACTAACCCGGATGGAATATGAGTAAGCCGAACGGCAGATTCTGTTTTGTTGATATGCTGACCCCCGGCACCAGACGCCCGGAAGGTGTCTTTTCTGATATCGCCTAAATTGAGTTCCACATCCACTTCTTCGGCTTCAGGCAAAATAGCTACCGTAGCCGCGGAGGTATGAACCCTTCCCTGAGATTCCGTTGCCGGCACACGCTGAACACGATGGACGCCAGATTCAAACTTAAGCTTTCCGTAAACATCTTCCCCTTCTACTGAAGCAACAATTTCTTTATAACCCCCTGAAGTCCCTTCATTGAAGTTTATCACAGCAAATAACCAATTTTGATTTTCTGCAAATGCTTTATACATCCGGAAAAGATCACCTGCAAAAATGGAAGCTTCATCTCCTCCTGTTCCTGCTCTTATTTCCAAAATCACATTTTTGCTGTCATTAGGATCTTTGGGGATGAGGAGTACTTTCAAATCTCCTTCCAACGATTTAATTAATGGCTCCAATTCGTCAATCTCTTTTTTTGCTATGTCGCGAAACTCCGGATCTTTTTCATAGCTAAGCATCTCCTTAGCGTTGGCAAGATTGCTTTTTGCTTCTGAAAATTCTTTGTATTTAGCAACAATTTTCTCCAGATCCTTGTATTCTTTATTAAGCTTCCCGAATTTTTTTATGTCAACAACGATGTCTGGTTGTACAATCAGCTGACTTACCTCCTCAAACCGATGCTTGATCTCTTCTAGCTTTTCTATCATTTAAAGTGAAATTGTACGCAAATTTAAAACGTATGGTTTTTTGCGCATATCTGTTTTGTTACATGAATTAATATGAAGGGTCGTTTTTCAATTCGTGATATCTAAAACAATCTACCGTGTGATCCATCACCATACCTATCGCTTGCATGTGAGCGTAAATGGTAGTAGAACCTACAAACTTGAAGCCTTTTTTTTTCAAATCTTTCGAAAGCGCATCAGATTCTTTGGTTGTTACAGGCACCTCATCCATTATTTCCCAGTGATTGATTATTGGTTTTCCTCCTACAAATTCCCAAATGTACTTATCAAACGAACCAAATTCTCTCTGAACTTTTATAAACTTCTGAGCATTATTTATTGTCGCTTCTATTTTTTTTTGATTTCGGATGATAGCGGCATTTTGTAATAACTCTGCTACCATGCTTTGGTCGAATTCTGCCACTTTACTCACCTCAAAATTGGCAAAAGCGTTTCTATAACCTTCTCTCTTCTTAAGTATGGTTGCCCAGCTGAGTCCTGCCTGAGCGCTTTCTAGCACCAAAAACTCAAAATGCGTTCGGTCATCATGAACCGGCACACCCCATTCTTGATCATGGTACTTTACATACATGTCAAAAGTATTTTTGCACCATTGGCATCTCGTCTTCATATTTTAGCAAATTGGTTCGTTTTAATACAAAGATTTATAAAATTTCTAGTTTCGCTGTTTCTTTTTATGAAGTTTAACCTAAGCCTCGTCTTCTTACTTTTCTCTCTAATGGCTTTTGACCAGGTTCCATTATACGAGTATAGAGATATTAAAAAAAGCTTGAAATTACCCGAGAAAATAAATAGTGACAGAAGTGTGGTGATTGTTCACGTACCTGACGAAGTAGGGGAAATCAGATGTGTTGGAAACTGGCAAAAACTCTCCCAGCGAGCACACAAAGCTTTTATAACTATGAAAATAGACGTAGTGATGTACTTAAATCATTACGATTTAGTGGTTAGTGACAACACCAGAGAATCTTATGCCAAACTATTCACCGAGAGAAACATTGAGAACATCATTTTTCTTTCTCAAAAAGACGACTCGTTTCAACTTTTGATCGCCCCTTTCAACAATAATTCCTCCTTTATAAATAGTGGCGAAGAGTTGTTTTTTTCAGAACATACTCAACTTGAACAAGTACTCTTCAAGACTGGAAAAGAGATAAAACGAATTGGTCATGAAGTTGAGAACTTTCTCATTCCTGACAAGCCCAATTTTGTTTCCGGGATCTCCATTGTAGAAAAATCTTTATTAAAAAATTATCCTGGCATCCTTAGAAGAAGCAAGCTATCCGTAGAGCAACTCACTAAATTAGATATTCCTGCCTCCACCAGTGAAGATACCGCGATCAAAATAGCTGCTTACAATAGAGAGATAGAAAGCAAAAGATTGCTACTTGATTCACTTATGAAAGCATATCCTTATGAATATGAAATTATCGAACCTACAAGCGACAAAGATCTTCTTAGACAAAGACGACAATTTGTGTTGCGCTCCATAAGTGGGCAGGCAAAGACACTGAGAGAAATGTTGGATTATAACGTCTCTCCTGATGAAACCGATTTTGTTTCTATCATTCCGATAATGCCAGATCAAACAAGGGCAAAACCAATCCCTAAGAACGCATTGGTACATAAGTTTTACATTAAGCAAAACATTTCTAAAAACATCCATGTGGGAGAATGGGACGCAGACACTTCATGGGAGCAAGCATTGCAAAATATGATTGGAAATTTGATACAGGAACACAACGTTGACAGACGATGAAATTGAGCTTCTTCTAAAACCAACCAAAAACCTCTAATAATAAGATTGATGTGGAGGCATCTTAACCCTTAAACAGACCATTCCATTTTTGAAAATGAAGATATCCCAGGTGATTTCTTTTGCTTCTATTTCAAACAAAAATTTTTTAATCCAAAAAATTCAGGTGTTATTCATTGAGATGATGTAACACGTTGAATATAAGGTAATTGATTTCGAATGGGATGCCAACATCGTTCCCCAAATTTGAGGAATTAAAAATTATTCAGTACGAACATTAAACTACATTAAATCAATTACTTGAATCAACCACCACTAGTTGTGGTGAATAGTCTGGGTTAAATGAAGATGGGGGTTTAGCTCAAAGTAAAAACTAGTGTGTAACATCATTAGTAAAAATTGACTTTAAGAAAATGAAAAGATAAGTAAGCGGATTTTCTCAGCGCTGATGTTTTTTAATGGCACGCTTCAAAGAAGAAATATCAGAAGTTATAGTAGGGTCGCCATATATCCTTGAGCTTAATTCTGAAATTACTTTTCGCTTAAATCCTAGTTTCTCTGCAAGCTCTTCACAAAACTTTATCTCAGATAAATAGATTTTGTTATCAATCTTCATTAATTGAACCAAATGATAGAGATATTCAAATTTATCCTCTTCTGACATCGTACTGATTGGAGGTAGGGGCTCAGGGTTTTCCACCATGTTATTTATCTCCTTTTCTGTTATTCCATTTGCTTTTCCAATCATATAGATAAGAGATTTTTCCTCCCCCGCAAAATCATTGTCAATCATCGCTAATTGAATCAGCACACTCAACTTTGACCTAATGCTCATTTTAATTTTCTTAAGTTGGCTTTTAAATTTTTAGATTACGTATTCGACTCTTTCATTAAAGAAGTTCACCCGACTTTAAATAGATGGATTATTATGTATTCAGGAAAAAACCTTTTTATTTATCATTTATAATATAACCCAGGTTTTTTGCAACCTCTTCACAATACTTTATTTCACTCAAATACACATTTTAGTCTATTTTAAAGCGTTGCATGATGACATAAAAAATCATACAATACTTTAAATATAGATCCCTTTTGATTGATTTCGAAATTTTTCCCTTTCCAAAATCGTTTCTTTAACATATTTTCAATTTCTTTCTCAAGTATAGTATCAACTAGTCAAATGAATAAAAATGTATGACCTTCTCACCGATCAAAATCCAGGTCAATAATTGATTGCTGAATAAGCGCTTGTAAGTGATGCTTTAAATCAACGTTCATCGCCGATCACAATTAGTTAAATTTTATTTACTGGTCTTTTGAGAAAAAAGATGATTAGCCAGAAAAATTCGGGTGTTATTCATTGAGATGAGGTAGCACGTTGAATAGGAAAATCCTTTGAAAAACCCGCCTTTTGACCCCGACTCTTCGTTACTCAAAATTTCAACAGCCTCATTTACGACTGGTAAACTACGTTTTTGAAATTCTGAAAGCCTCGATTTGAACCAAAAATCCAGTTTTGCAAAAGGATTCTGAGGTAATTGATTTCGAATGAGAGGGACAACATCGTTCCCCAAATTTGAGAATTCAAAAATCATTTAGAATGAATATTCAACTACGGGAAATCTATTACTTGAATCAACTCGCCACTATTTGTGGTGAATAATGCGTGATAATGAAGAATTTGGCCAAAAGGCGGGTTTTTCAAGGGATTCCATTAATGCAAATAGCTACCAGCATTTATATCAAAGGTGGCTCCGGTAGCGTGATCAGCCATTCCACTAGCTATAAAAGTTACTAAAGGAGCTATGTCTTCAGGCTGTGTTAAACGGTCCAAAGCTAGATCATCTTTTGCATGTCCATCACCATATTTTTGCATAAACACTCGTGCCATATCTGTTTCAACAAATCCAGGAGCTACCACAAAAGCTTTAATCCCTTGTTTTCCATAAGATCTGGCTATAGTCTTGGTAAGAGATACAAGCCCGGACTTGGATGCAGCATATGAAACATACGCTGCTTCCTCTCCCCTAAATGCCGCACGTGAAGAGATATTTATAATTCTTCCGGCTGTTTTCTCATTTAAAAAATGCTGGATTGCTTTTTTGCAGATAATTGCAGGAGCATTAAGATTTACCATAAAAGTGTTCTTCCACACGTTCATCCATTCATCATCACTAGAATAAATATCAGATGGAATCGCTAAACCCGCGTTGTTAACGACAATTTCAATACGTCCCATTTCCAATGTAACACGCTCAAACAATTTTGCGGCTTCATTTGGTTCTGAAAAATCTGCTTGATATGCTCTTGATTCATTGCCCAATACGGTGGTTAAATTCTCCGCCTCTCTTGTTTTTCTGTTGTAATGGACAGCAATGGTTGCTCCTGCCTCTGCCAACTTCATAGCTATTGCCTTACCTATACCTCGACTAGCCCCTGTGACCAGGATGTTTAAACCGGAAAGATCAACGTACATAGTATTTAGTCTGTATTAAAAATAATCCAAATTGATTTTGAAGATGAACACGCCATACGGTTTACTAAAAGATGAATTTAGATGATCCGCTAATGTATTTCTTTGTTAATTTAGACTTATTCAGGTTAAAATGCATTGCTTAATAGTTTAACACTCAAATATCAAAGACACAATAGATGGGCATTATCATCCCTTTACTTCTTATAGCGTTTTGTTGTATAATCATTTGGCGGGCAGGAGATGGATTCATGATTGCATCTGAATATATTGGAAGAAACCTATCTGAAGGGGTTAGAGGGGCTACCATCAATGCTATTGCCAGTTCAATGCCTGAGGTTTTTACTTCGCTCTTTTTCTTGTTTATTCTACGGGATGCTGAAGGCTTTTCGGGGGGAGTTGGCACCACCGCTGGTAGTGCTATATTCAATGGAATGGTGATTCCCGCAGTGGCCGTCCTTGCTGTTCTTGGAATGAAAATGACAAAAAAAGTAGCTATTTCAAAAAAAGTATTGTTGCGAGATGGAATAGCGCTCATCATCGCAGAATTGATATTTTTAATTCTAATTAGTGGATCAACACTTTACTGGTATCATGGTGTATTATTGATGGTTGTGTATTTAGCGTACATCATTTACATGTTTGCTTCTATGAAAAAATCACAAAGAGAGGAAATTCTGAAAGAGAGTGCGGCAGATGAAGAAATCTTTGAAGTAAACAAAGAATCTCAAGGGCCTTTTTTCAAAGGTTTATTCACGTTTGATTTGGAACGAGTATTTATCGGAAATCATAAAATCAGTACCATAAGAGCATGGTCATTGTTGGTTTTCTCCACGATTTCCATCGCCCTTGTTTGTTATTTCCTGGTACTAGCCTGCGAATGGATCGGTACGGATACTTATTCAGTAGCAGGGCTTGGCGAATTTCACGGCTTAGGTATACCTGTAATGTTTGTTGCATTGATTCTAGCTTCAGCAGCGTCTAGTTTTCCGGATACCATCATTTCTGTTAAAGATGCGAAAAATGGACAATATGATGATGCAATATCAAATGCGCTTGGCAGCAATATTTTTGATATTTGTTTTGCTTTAGGTTTTCCTCTTTTCATTTTCACAATTATTAATGGTCCTCTACATATGCCTCCGGAGATTGTAGATCTAAGTAGTGAATTACGATTTCTACTTTGGCTGCTAACCGTGATTGCGGTGATTATCTTTACGAGTGGTGATTATTTTGGAAAACGAAAATCCTACTTATTA
>JBCCLN010000059.1:0-18145 GCA_039026865.1 Bacteroidota bacterium
CCCATCCTATTGTTCTGGCAGCAGTTTCGTTGATCAATACCGCTGCTGAATCACTTGAATAAGATTTATCGAAATAGCGACCCAAAACCAATTCCATGCGTAGTAAGTCTAGATAATTTTCATCTGCAACCGCAAAATTGAGTGGAATGGAACCGGCGTCAGGCTCATAGGGAATAAACTGAGCCCCATTCGAAATATACCTTGGTGAAGAATCGCTAAGTGAAGTACCTGCTACCCCTTTGATCTTTGCTATCTCATCCGTAAATTCTTCTTGCGATCCTGTCCAATCCACATTTTCCACAATTAAGATGTTTTCTTTTTCAAATCCTACGTCCGCATTTCGGAAATAATTAAGCTGATGGTAGATAGTGAACGTGGCAACAATGAGAATGAACGATAATGCATATTGAACTACAAGCATCCCATTCCTTAATCCTATGCCTCTATTTCCCGTTTTAAATTCCCCTTTCATCGCTGATGTAGGCTTGAATGCATTGAAAAATAAAAAGGGATAAAAACCTGAAATAACACTTGTCACTGAGATCAAAATGGCAACAAAAGATCCTAGAATTAGGGGATCTACATTAGAAAATGAAAATGAAGTATCAAGCGATTGATTAATAAGAGGAATTGTATAGTGCAAGAGCAAGAAGGCTACCATAGCGGATATCAAACAGTAAGCCAAGGACTCACCAAAAAAACGTTTGATAAAGGTACTTTTAGTGCCTCCAAGTACCTTTCTCAAAGCAACATCCTTTGCCATAGAGGTAAACTTAGCTGTACTCAGATTAATAAAGTTGATACATGATAAAATCAATAGGAAGACCGCAGATCCGATTAAGGCTAATACAACCTTAACATCACCAGCTTCTGAAAGGCGATTATAAACATGAGCTGAATGAAGCCTTATCTCAGTAAACGGCTGAAGAAATAAGTTCCATTCTTTTCCCGCGGCAACGTATTCTTCATAAGTGTAGCCCATCGCTTCAAGGCTTTCCTTTGCATGTTTCTTAGGAAGTGCCGCTATTTTTTCTTCCAAATTTTCAAAAATCGCGTCTTCCCGGATCAAAATGTATGTTTCAAACATGGTCCATATCCAATTCCATCCACTTCTGGAAACCCTTGGAATGCTGTTCATTGAGATCAATAAATCAAAATCGTCAAGATAAGAATTTTGATTAATCCTGCTAAGAACACCTGTCACCTTAAATGTCTCACCATTATCCATGGTCATGAGTTTTCCAATTACGTCTGTACTCCCGAAGAACTTAATCGCAGCTTCATATTTTAAAATAACGGACCTCGGCTCTTTTAATGCAGTTTTTATATTACCTGCGGTTAATGAAAAACTAAAGACTTCAAAAAAGTTTGAGTCAACAGCGAAAACCTCTTCATCATTAAAAAACTTCTCTTTACCATCTAGATATAAGGTGATTGGTAACGCATCATTAGCTGTCAAAATTCTAACAACCTGATCCACCTCGGGGATTTCTTCTGAAATTGAATAACCTACACCCGGTCCTGTGCTTGAAAATTGATTGGGATTATCATCTCCCCAGATAAATGTTTGGTTTACTCTGTAAATGCGTTCACCTTTTTCGTGAAATTTATCATAACTAAGTTCACTTTGAACGTACAAATAAATAAGTATAGAAGTGAAGAACCCTGCCGTAAGTCCAAGAACATTTACGAAAGAAAAGAGACGATTTCTTCTGAAATTTCTTAAAAAGAGTACGAAAGATATCAGCATGTTAGTTTTTAGTGTTTAAAATTGCTGTTCACAAAGAATGCTAAATAATATAACTGATTGATTATTTGCTAGATAAAATGCTCTTTAAACAAATAAACTGCCGTTTTTGGACACTTTACCGTACAAGTCCTTCAGTTTTGTGATGTAGAATTACCTTCATTAACCATTAAAACCCAAAATCTCCACCACCTCCATCATAATCTCCACGTCTTCTGGAGGGACGTTGTTTTTTCTGATTTAGCCTGTAGGTAAATGACAAAATAGCAGTAGGTCCTCGTCTCCATTGGAATTCTGAGTCTGTGGTGAATGTTTCAGTTATCGTCTCACCACGGAATTTCCTGGTATTAAATAAGTCACGAACGTTCATCGAAATAGTGCCATTATTTTTCAAGATATCTTTAGATAATCCCAGGTCAAGGTTTTGGATGGATTTGCTTTTACCTTGTGGTCTGTTTTGCGGTGCAAGGTAATTCCAGGATACCTGTGCATTGAATAGCTTCCTATCACGGTAAAACGCACCTATTCTTGTCGAAATAGTTGTCGCTTCCGCAGAAAGCGTTTCCCCTCCGTCGGTTTGCGAGTTGAAAAAGTTAATATTACTGGTAACCCTTAGCTTTTTATTAAAATCATAGTCAACGTTTGCCTCTATACCTATATCATCCTGTGCGCCTAGGTTAACAGGTAACCTTTCCGTTATTCCTTCTCCATTAAGCCTTTGAATCCTTTGGACCACATCGGTTGTATACCGATAGTAGACACCGATATAGATGCTCGAAGACTTACGGTTTTGTAAAATTCCAACTTCATATGAATTAGTAAACTGTGGTTGTAGATCAGGATTTCCTGTAAATAGACTTAATGGGTTACTGTAGGTTAGAAAAGGGTTTAAGTTTCGAAATCGAGGCCTTGTAATTCTCCGGCTGTAGCTCAACTGAACTGAAGATATCTTGCTGTATTTGTAGGTAAGGTTTGCACTTGGAAAAAAGCTAAAATAGTTTTGACTGTTGGGTTCGTATTCTTCTCTGGATGCCTCTTCTTCATTTCTGGGTGACAGTTGAGTGTCCAGATCCGTATTTTCCGCTCTAAGTCCCAGTTGCCAGGAAAACTTTTCATATTTATTACTGATTATACCGTAAACAGCAAATATTCGCTCATCAAAAGAGAAATCGTTAGTTAATTCTATTACTTCTTCAAAATTTTGTTCCTGACCTGTCGCTGCAGAATCTGATTCCACAATATAATTGTTGAAAATTTCTCTGGCGTTGTATCTCAATCCCAACTCAAACTTGCCCGCTTTTTCAAACGGATGAATATAGTCTAGTTGCACAAGCTGTCGCTCTTCTCCGTTATCATTTCTTGATCGCTGTATCAATTGATCTATTGTACCATCTGTAAAATTGGTTAAATCATCAAAGGCAGAAATTTCTGTTTCCTCACTATCTTGTTGTTGGAGAGTAAAAGACAATTTTTGTCCTTTTTTTTCAAAATTCTTGTTGTAATTCAATTCATATTGCCAGTTCAAATCTTCCTCATCTTCATTGTCTATTCTAAATCGGTCGGAGAATTGGACAAGGTTTCTATTGAAGAAAGTATATCCGGTCTCCGTAGTATTGTCACTATCTGCATTTCTATAGGACGCAGAAAGAGTAAGGATACTTTTTTCGTTGAAATAAATGTCTGATCCAAAACGAACGTTTTGAGAAAGGCTTTTTCTTTCTCTATCATTATCCTGATTGATATAATAGACTGTATCCTGTTCTTGATTATTGAAAAAATTATTAGTAAATCCTTGCCCTGGGGAAGTTCTGGCGGTCACTCCATAATTAACAAACCAGTTAATCCATCCAGTCCGGTAATTCACACTCATACTTGCTCCATTGTTTCGAGGTAACCCTCCCTGAACCTGAAAACTTCCGTTGAAACCCTTCGCCTTGTCTTTCTTTAGAATAATATTGATAATTCCTGCTCCACCTTCCGCATCGTACCTTGCTGATGGATTAGTAATGATTTCTACACGTTCTATAAGGTTGCCTTGAAGCTGCTGCAATCCTCCGGTACCAGACAATCCTATCAAACCTGACGGTTTGCCGTCTATTAATATTTGAACATTTTCACTTCCTCTTAAAGATACATTTCCATCTACATCAACCTCTACAGATGGAAGGTTTGCTAATAGGTCTGAAGCATTTCCGCCCAGATTACTAAGATCTTTTCCTATATTGTAAATTTTCTTGTCTAAAGTCATTTCCATTTCAGTTCGCTCTGTTTGTATTACTACTTCTTCGAGCAATGTCTCGTCCTCTTTCATTCCAATAGAACCCGTATCATAGACTTTATTCTTTTTGTCTATAATTATGTTCGAAATGATTACCTGTTGAAATCCCATAAATTGAACCCTGAGATAATAACTCCCTGGTTTAATGGGGATATTAAAGACTCCATTTACATCAGTAAGACCGCCAGATACTAGTGAAGAATCCATCTCATTAAAGACGCTTACTGTTGCGAATTCAATAGGTATTGTTGTTCCGTACTGGAGGAGTTTTCCTTTTATTGCAAAGATTGGTGCAGCAGCTTCTTTTGGCGCTTGGGCCACTGAAAACGTTACAAATGCGCTAAAGGAAATAAATATTATAAGTTGTTTATAATTCATTGTTTTATGCAAACTGTAGAATCTAAGGGATGTTCGCAGAAAATTTTGAAGCAATGCTAAATCATGTGTCTTTTTCAGATGAAGTTCTACCTGTTAAAACAAGATAATGAGTTATAATTTTTGCTGAAAACCTGTTTTTTGCGGCATCAGGCAACTTGTTACGAAATCAAATAATATTCACCTCTAGTTCCAATTCTATTCCAAATTTTTTTTGAATAGATCTTTGTATCTGTCTAGAAAGTTTTAAAATATCCTTACCTTGAGTGCCATGGTAATTAACCAAGACTAATGCTTGTTTTTCGTGCACACCATAATCTCCATTTTTATATCCTTTCCACCCGGCTTTCTCAATCAGCCATCCTGCCGGAACTTTCACATGCTCTTTGTCCATCTGATAGGATTTTATGTCAGGAAATTGTGCTTCTAAGGCTTCATAATGCAATTTCTCAAGAACTGGATTTTTAAAGAAGCTACCCGCATTTCCAATATCCATGGGGTCAGGCAGCTTGGATTGTCGAACGTTAATAACCGCCTGACTCACATTTTTGAGAGTAGGCTCTTCTACTCCCATTTGAGCTAATGTCACTTTAATGTCCCCATAGGAGATATTTAACTTAGGTTTCTTTTTCAATTTGAAATTGACCTTAGTAATCACGTACCTATCTTTTAATTCGCCTTTGAATACACTATATCGATAACCAAATTTGCAGTCATCCCTATAAAAAATAATCACCTTCCCGGATTGAATTTCATAGGCTTCTAGTGAATGAAAGACTTCCTTCAATTCTACACCATAAGCTCCTATATTTTGTATAGGTGCAGCTCCAACAGAGCCAGGTATGAGTGATAAATTTTCAACACCTCCATATCCTTTTTCTATACACCATAAAACAAATTGATGCCAATTTTCACCACTTCCGACAGAGACAAATACCTCCTCTTTGCTCTCACTTAAGATGTGAAGGCCTTTAATTTCGTTTTTAGCAACTACCCCCTTGAAACCAGTAGTAAAAAGTATATTCGAGCCTTCGCCCAAAACCATTTTACGTTGTGACCTAAATCTACTGGAAAGAAAGATTTCATCTAGATCGTCAACAGAATCTACAACCGCTAAGAACTCCGTATTTTCATTGATTCCAAAAGTATTATAAGGTTTTAGTGATACGTCTCTTTGAACAATCAAATTTTCTGTTTTTGAATTACCTTTTTAAAGACATACATGTTTGTCCTCATGCTCGGTCAAGAAGAAAGCCAGATTTATCTATTTTCTAAATTATTAATTATCTAGCTTTTTTCGTAAACCACATTTCCACCTATAATAGTCATTGTTACTTCAATATTAAGTATTTCGTTTTCTGGGATAGTCATGATGTCTTTATTTAAGATGGTAAGGTCAGCCCATTTACCTACTTCTATACTTCCTTTTCGATCTTCACGGAAAGCACCATAGGCAGCGTCTAATGTATAAGACCTTAATGCTTGTTCCCTTGTCATTTTCTCCGCAGCTTCATATCCTCCCTCTGGTATTCCTTTTAGTGTTTTTCTACTTACAGAAGCATATATACTAGCCATTGGATTGATTGGCTCTACCGGAGCATCAGTACCATTTACAATTTTAGCGCCTGACTGCAACAAGCTTTGCCACATGTAAGCGCCCCACTCAATGCGTTTCACTCCAAGACGCGAGATCGCCCATGGCCTATCAGAAGACATGTGAATCGCCTGCATAGCAGGAACGACTCCCATCTGAGCAAATCTTGGAATATCATCAGGATGAAAATGCTGTGCATGCTCAATTCTAAATCGTGGTTCTTTCGGTGCTCTTTCCGCATCAAGCTTAAACGTCTCTTCATAAATATTCAGCACCTCTCTGTTGGCGCGATCTCCAATAGCATGAATACAAACCTGAAAACCTGACTGGTATGCCTTCATGGTGATCTCTTTGATATCTTTTATAGGCATTACATTATGACCGTGAACTCCAGGGGCATCGCTGTATTCTTCCAACAACCATGCACCTCTAGATCCAAGCGCACCGTCAGCATATAATTTTACGGATCTGACGGTTAGTTGATTACTATAAAGATCTTCCTCAATGCCCTTCTTGAAATATTCTTTTAAAAGTGTGCTGTCTCGGCCATTTAACATGACATAAAGTCTCAATTTTAGATCGCCTCTCTTGGCAAATTCCTTATACAGACTAATATGATCTCGGCCTGATCCTGCCTGATGAAACCCTGTAATACCGTATTTAAAACACTGATTAAGCGCCAACTTTAATGCTTCTCCGTCACTTTCTTTTGTGGCCTCAGGAATTACTTTAGTAATAAGCCTTTGTGCTGTTTCATTAAAAAGACCGGTGGGCATTCCATCCAAAGACATAAATATTTCCCCACCATCTGGTTGTGTGGGATTTTTATTGATACCAGCCAGATCCATAGCTTTTCGATTGGATAATGCTGCGTGACCGCTCGCATGTTTTAAATAGACTGGATGGTCAGGCACTGCTTTGCTCAATAAGTTGTGTGTGGGAAAACCATTAATCATTTCGGGCTGTTCAACCCACTTATCCTGGTGCCAACCTCGACCTGTTATCCAAGTACCTTTTGGCATATTCGATGCACGTTCAGCTACCATATCAACCATTTCTTTATAGCTCTTTGCTTCACGTAGATCCACATTCAACAGATTGTATCCTACACCCATAATGTGTGCATGCCCTTCAATCAATCCAGGTATTACTGTTTTACCTTCCAAATCAATTTCTTTGGTATACGGACCGATAAATGACTCAACTCCTTTCTTGGAACCTACATAGAGAAAGGTATCAGCACTTATTGCAACTGCTTCAACAGTTGGTTGGTCTTTATCCATGGTGTAAATGGGTCCGTTATAGAAAACTACGTTAGCAACTGATGTTACTTCAGTTCTGGCATTTCTATTATAGCTAGTACATCCTACAATAAATAACAAAAAAGTGAAAGTGAATCTTAATAATTTCATAGAATAATTATAGTGCAAAAGCTAAAGTTAATTCCTTAACTGGTTTTATGGTATCGTTTCTTTACATTTGCGCTCCATTGTGATAAAATGTTGACACTTAATCATAGCTCAATTTAAAAATCGATTAAAATTTGAATGGATAGTCATCGAATAGTAAGGATAAAATTTAGAAGAATAAAATTGAAATAGTCACTATATAAAAGTTAACTGATGTGAAAGAAGAAACAAAAATTTCAGAAAACAGGAAAGAAGATCTAGAAGCAGAAAAAACAGAATTGTTGGCAAGGGATACCCAATCCGAAGCTGTTTCCGTAGTAGAAGAAGCTAATACTGAGAAGGGAGAGCCTATTTCTGAAGTTGACACAGGAATTGAAAAAGAAAATCCTTCTACACAGTCAAAAAACGATGATGATTTTAACTTCGACGAGGACGCTTTTGACAACGAATATTCTCAGGCTGATCGTAAAGCTATGGAAGCTTTATATGAAAATACACTTACAGAAATCAATGAAAAAGAGTTGATTAATGGTACTGTGGTAGGTATTACAGATCGAGAAGTGATAGTAAATATTGGATTTAAATCTGACGGATTGGTACCTCTATCAGAGTTTAGAGATATCCCAGATCTTAAGGCAGGTGACGAAGTGGAGATATACATAGAAGAACAGGAAAACGCTAATGGTCAGCTAGTTCTGTCTAGAAGAAAAGCGAAAATTGTTAAGGCTTGGGAATCTATACAAGGTGCATTGGATCATGATGAAATTATAGAAGGATTTGTTAAGAGAAGAACCAAAGGTGGATTAATTGTGGATGTTTATGGTGTGGAGGCCTTCCTTCCTGGATCTCAAATTGATGTAAAGCCCATTAGAGACTTCGATGTATTTGTTGGTAAGTCGATGGAGGTGAAAGTGGTAAAAATTAATTACACTAATGATAATGTTGTAGTTTCTCACAAAGTTCTTATCGAGAAAGATATAGAACAGCAAAAAGCTGAAATTCTAAACAACCTTGAAAAAGGTCAAGTGCTAGAAGGAATCATTAAAAACATGACCAACTTTGGGGTATTCATCGATCTTGGAGGTGTTGATGGATTACTGCATATCACAGATATTAGTTGGGGAAGAATTAATCACCCTGAGGAAGTACTTTCTCTTGATGAAAAAGTAAATGTGGTGGTGCTTGATTTTGATGATAACAAACAACGAATATCACTTGGGATGAAACAACTTACCAGTCATCCTTGGGATTCGCTTGATAAAGAAGTAGAAGTAGGATCTAAAGTCAAAGGTAAGATAGTGAACGTGGCCGATTATGGTGCATTTTTGGAGATTATACCAGGCGTAGAAGGGCTTATTCACGTATCAGAAATGTCTTGGTCTCAACATCTAAGAAATCCTTCTGATTTTTTAAGCGTAGGAGATGAAATCGAAGCAGTAGTAATAACAATTGATAGAGAAGAAAGAAAAATGTCTTGCGGTATAAAACAGCTTACTGAAGATCCCTGGACAAAGCAAGATGTTCTTATCAAATATGCAGTTGGTACTGAACACAAAGGAACTGTTCGTAATTTGACTAATTTCGGCTTATTCATAGAGCTTGAAGAAGGTATCGATGGTTTAGTACATGTATCTGATTTATCTTGGACCAAAAAGATTAAGCACCCTTCAGAATTTGTAAAAGTTAATGAAGAGCTTGAAGTGAAGGTAATGGAACTCGATGTAGAGAACAGAAGATTAGCCCTTAGTCATAAGCATCTAGAGGAAAATCCGTGGGATACTTTCGAAACAGTATTTACTAAAGGCTCAGTTCATAAATGTACTATAACTAATATAGGAGATAAGTTCGCCTTATTAGAACTTCCCTACGGACTAGAAGGACAAGTGCTACTGAAAAATCTGAAAAAAGAAAACGGATCAAGAGCATTAGAAGGTGAAACACTTGACTTCAAGGTGCTGGAATTTACTAAAGATGATAAGCGAATTATACTTTCTCATACCTCTGTGTGGAATCAGGATGCAGAGCAACCAAAATCAGCATTTAAAAAAGGATTACCGGGTAGAAAAGGCAATACTTTGAATAAAATCAATGAGGAAATAGAAAAATCTACCTTGGGAGATCTTGATGCTTTATCTGCACTAAAGAACAGGATGGAAGATGCTGGAAAAGCTCCTGAAAAAAGCACATCTAAGACTAAGACCAGGAGATACTAATTCTTACCAAAGGATTGAAAGTGTAAGCAGAGGAGACAATCTTTTTTTCTTTATCTGCGTAAGATTGGCGCTGTGGCCGAGTGGCTAGGCAGAGGTCTGCAAAACCTTTTACAGCGGTTCGAATCCGCTCAGCGCCTCACAAAAGCGACCATTAGGGCATTTTAATTTCCTGATTAAGATAGATAAGCAGTTTATTAATGCTATTTTGTACTGATTAAGCTATTTTATTACCAAAATATATGACTAAATTTTCTATTTAGTCGTTTTTCATTTGTTGAAGACTTGTATAGAAAATCAGCTAATACAAGTTTCATTTATAGTTCTTAGAATAAATAAGAGTTTGTTATTGTGAAATTACAAATAACGAATAAGTGGATTGATCATAGAAATTGTTTTTAGCTTCAGGAATGGAAGCTTTTTCTTACAATTATATTTGAATCTTCATGAAAAAGCTCTTGGTGTTATTTCTTTTACTTTCCAGCTTCTTTGTTGCTGCTCAGAATTTTCTTTCATGGAAGTATATCGATAGGTATTTTTCTTTGTCATTGGGAACAGGATCAGCCACATATTTTGGAGAGCTTAATCATGATAAGACGATTAATGATCAATTTTCCTTAATTACTGCTGGTATTGAAGCAAGACTATTGAATAGAATTAGTGCAAGAGTTGAGTTCAACTATCTTACAATGGATGGAAGTGATGAGAATGCACCAGATAGCAGTTTTGAGAGGCAACGAAATCTTTCTTTTGAATCCAGGAATTTTCAGGTTCATTTGGATGGCATTTATTATTTAAAACCATACCGAGGAGACTATCACAAAAGATGGATTTTTGATCCTTACCTGGTGGCTGGAATTGGCTATTTACAATATAACCCTGCTGCGCGATTGGGAGAAGAGCGCTTTTTATTGAGAGAAGCTCAAACTGAAGGAGAAGATTATAAAAAGTGGGCATTTACGGTTCCATTCGGTTTTGGCGCAAAGTTTCGAATCAATGATTTTGTTAATATTAATTTTGAAGTTCTGTATCACCTTGCTTTTACAGATTATCTGGACGATGTTTCAAACACGTATGCAACAGAACTACCCAACTCTACAGCGGCGCTTTTGAGTAATCGAAAGGACGAAATAGGGGTGATTAGTCCGGAAATTTATGATCAAATCCAACCAGGCTCTCCAAGAGGGGATTCTTCCGACAATGATCGCTTCATGCTGATTAATATCAAGGCAGAAGTTTTCATTCCCCCGGAATTTTTTCAAAAGAAACAAAATCGATAATCACCAGACCCTAGCTTCAGAAATCCTGACCCCACGTAAAAATCAATGTCCCAAAAACACCATAATAACGGACGGAAATTTCTCTTTTTAAACTATAAAAGATGTTTTTTGAACTTAAAATGGCACAGGATTACGACAAATATATTTACGATAGATACCTATTTTTAAAGAATTTAAGGGGTCGAGTCAGGATTCCTGAGCTTATGAAAGATTCAGAATTTTTTAACGGCAGTTATTACTCTATCCTGATCACTTTGGGATAATCCTGATCCGGACGGTAAGCAGATGCCTTTTTTAAAAAAACCTTCACAAATGCCTTGTCCAATAAATTCATACCCTTGATAGGCCCGGTGAAGATGTAGCGGTTTCCAGACTCTACGGCTTTCTATATTTTCTCTTTCCAGCCAATTGATCAGATTTGTTGGATCCTTATCTTCTTTAACCAATGCAACGGTCAACCAATAATTTGAATGATTATTAACTAGCGAATGAGGAAAGAATAGGTAGTCCTTAAGCTCTTCTTCATACCTGGAATAGATATGCTTTTTTTTCTTTAAAAATGAAGGAAGTTTTTGAAATTGAGCTAGTCCTAAGCCAGCTAGAATATTGCTTAATCGGTAGTTATACCCAATCTGATCATGATCATAATACCCTACGCCTCTGTTTGCCTGTGTTGCCAGGTGGAGCCCCTTTAAGTATTTTGCTTCATCACAAATCAAGGCTCCCCCTCCACTGGTAGTAATGATTTTATTTCCATTAAATGAAACTACTCCAAAATCACCTAAACTTCCAACAGGAGCAGACTTATAAAAAGAGCCTAGTGCTTCAGCCGCATCTTCGATAAGGGAAATCCTGTAGCTATGAGCGATAATTTTAATTGCATCAATGTTAGCAGGAATACCGTATGAATGGGTAAGAATGATGGCTTTTGGCTTGATGCGCGCTTTACTCAAAAATCCCTCAAGCAACTTCGGGTCCATATTCCAGGTATGCTCTTCTGAATCAATAAAAACAGGAATAGCACATTGATAAAAAATCACATTTGCGCAAGCGGCAAAAGTCATTGAACTGGTAACGACATAATCACCTTTTTGTACGCCTGCTAAAATCAGCGATAAATGCAGAGCCGAAGTACCCGAATTGAGCAATAAAACTTTTTTCCCATGAAAATATCTTGATAATTCATCCTCAAACCTATCCAGCATAGGACCTTTAGGGGCTATCCATCCACTCATAAGTGAAGAAATCATCACTTCTTTATCTTTTTTGTTCACGGTAGGAGGAGAAAGATAAATTCGTAGCTTATCCCTATTCCTGGCAAATTCATCAAATCGGATAATCTCGATGTCCTGTTTTGATTTGCGCTTGAATTGAAACAAACAAGAGGCTGTTTTAAACAGCAGCTTGAAGTCGAGCCAAAAAGATACATTTCGGACATATTCTTCGTCATATCCCATCCTCTTTTTCCAATCTGAGGAATTTCCCATTCTTAATTGTGCTAAACCAGTCAATCCAGGTTTTACAAGGTGTCTTCGTTTTTCTATATCCGTATAGGAATCTATATATTCAGGAAGCAATGGTCTTGGACCCACAAAAGACATTTCTCCTTTAAGAATATTGATCAACTGTGGTAGCTCGTCCAATGAAAGCGAACGCAAAAGGCGACTAAACCAAGTTGTTGATTCTTGACAATGATCAATTCTTAACGTACGAAATTTAATAAGTGTAAAGGGTTGCTCATCTCTTCCTATTCTGGTTTGAAAAAAAAAAGGATGACAGTTGAGGTCAGAATAAAGTATGCCAATAAATAATAGCATAAGTGGAAAAAAAAGCGTTATAGTGATCAGGGCAGACAGGAAATCAAGGGAAGGCTTCAATATAGAAATATAAATATTTGATAAGCGGTACCTCATAATAGGCATTAAGACTAATATTTGATATTTTGCTCTTCTAATCATTAAATCAACCAGCATTTTCTAAATCTAAGGATATAAATGAAAACTTTTAAGTTTATCTTCTTCTTCCTCGTTACTTTTACTCTTGGCGTTCTACTTAATACTCGGTTAATCATAGCCGGAAATCCAGTGCCCCCATTAGGGAAATTTTTAAGTCCTTTTCACGGTTTTTTGCAAAACGCAGAAAATGAAGCAATTGATCTAGAGAAATCGCTAAAGCTATCTGAAGTAAAAGAACGAGTTAATATATACTTCGATGAAATGTATATACCTCACATTTTTGCTCAAAATGAGGAAGATCTATTTTTTGCTCAAGGTTATGTAACTGCCTACCATAGACTTTGGCAAATGGAATTTCAGCTATTAGCGGCAGAAGGAAGGATTTCGGAACTTTTAGGCCAACAAGCGTTAAAATTTGACAGAGAACAGAGAAGGATCGGTTTAAAACATGGCGCAAAGAATTCGGAAGAGCTCTTCAAAAAGGAAGAACCTAAACTTTACAAACTTCTTGAAGCATATTCAAATGGTGTTAATTCATATATTAGTCAGCTTTCATACGCTGATTATCCATTTGAATACAAGCTACTAGATTATCGTCCTGAAAAATGGACTCCATATAAATGCTTCCTCCTCACATCTAACATGAGCAATCTACTTTCCAAAGGAGAGATGGATATGGAACATACTAATGCCATTAAAAAATGGGGTCGAGAGGTTTTTGAAATATTATATCCGGAGAGACCATCTGAAGAATTAATTGATCCAGTGATTCCTAGAGATACACAGTTCAAATTTGAATCGATCACCGTGGAGAAACCAGAAGTAAATTTCCCATTGGAGTTTCTAAATCCCGTTTTGCAGAAACAAAACCCAGATAATGGCAGTAATAGCTTCGTTGTGAATGGTGAAAAAACCGTCAATGGAAAAGTAATATTGACAAATGAACCCGATTTAAGCCTTAATCTTCCAAGTATATGGTATCTGGCACACTTAAATGCCCCCAACATTAACGTGATGGGTGCTACATTACCTGGTGCTCCTTATGTGGTCATTGGATTTAATGATTCTATTGCCTGGGGAAATACTAACGCAAAAAGGGATTTAGTAGATTGGTATTACATTCAATTCAAAGACGAGAAGAGAAATGAATACCTATACAATGGCAATTGGGTTCCTACCAAGATAGAAGTTGAAAAATTTGATATTCGAGGAGATGACCCTTACTATGATACCATCATCTATACTCACCATGGACCAGTTGTCTATGATAAAAATTTTGGTAACCCTGCTGGAAGTATCATCAACCTTGCTATGAAATGGACTGCACATATGCCTTCCAAGGAAATTAAAACGTTGTATTTGGGAAATAAAGCGCACAATTACAATCAATTTGTAGAAGCTTTTAGTTGTTTTATAGGTCCACCCCAAAATTATTCGTTCGCATCAGTTAATGGAGATATTGCCCTTTGGGTCAACGGAAAGTTTCCAGTAAAATGGGAAGAACAAGGAAAATTCTTATTGGATGGAAGTAATATAAAACACGAATGGAAGGCATTTATGCCTCAGGCACATAATTTGCACACGCTAAATCCTTCTCAGAACTTCATTAGCTCAGCTAATCAACATGCTGCGGATACCATTTACCCCTATTATCAATATGATTACAGTTACGAGTATTACCGAAGTAGAAGGATAAACGATCGGCTTAGAATTATGTCTAACATTACTGTAGAGGACATGATGAAATTACAAAATGATAATTTCAACTATAACGCTTTTGAAATACTCCCCATGATGCTGGATAGTTTGGATTCCGCTTCATTTACGGAGACAGAAAGAAATTATTATGAATTATTAAGACAATGGGATTTCTTTAATAAGCCAGAAAGACAAAGCCCATCAATATACGAACAATGGTGGACTAACCTAAATAATAAACTGTGGGATGAAATAGACAGTAGTGAAGTAAAGGTTTATCGTCCTAGTTGGTTCAATACAGTGAAAATTTTAAAGGAAAATCCAGATTTTTTTATGATTGATAATAAAAGCACCCCAATGAAGGAAACTGTAGGTGATCTTTTTAGGGCAACATATCAGGAAACTATCAAAGACCTTGAAAATTATTTGAATGAAGAAGGAAATTCTTTATTATGGTATGAATTTAAAAATACAACCGTAAGGCATTTGTTAAGATTGAATCCGTTTAGTGTAGATAAGATTAAAATTGGAGGTAATAGGCATATTGTAAATGCCGCATCCAGAAGACATGGGCCATCTTTTAGAATGATAGTGGAGTTAGGGAATGGAGAAATCAATGCCTGGGGAATATATCCAGGAAGCCAAACCGGTAACACCGGAAATCCACTATATGCCCATATGATAGAAGATTGGGCATCAGGAAAATACAATAAACTTTTATTCGAAAAGAACTTAAATCCATCATCCAGACAAATTGTATATTCTTCAATCATTCAATCAAAGTAAAAAATGAAACTAATCATTCGAATTATCGCCATCGGAGTTCTAACTTATTTTTTGTCTTCTTTAAGTGCTTGGTGGATATCGATGGTCATATCTTTCTTTGTTTGTTTTACTTTTCCTTCTTCAGGCTTAAATGCATTTATTGCAGGTTTCCTAGGTGTTGGGCTTACTTGGATGGGATATTCATGGATTCTCGATACGCAAAACGAATTAGTTTTTTCGTCTAAAATCGCCGCAATCATGCAGGTTGGAGATCCGTTGATCTTGGTTTTAGCAGCCGGTATAATAGGGGGGTTCGTAAGTGGATTCTCAGCATTAACCGGTACATGCTTCCGCAAACTATTCACTAAACCCAAACCTAAAAGTTTATATACCTAACTTTTAGAAACTAATATGCCATCAGCTATAAAGGTGATCACACTTCTCATAGTGGTATCGTAGGGCGCTCCACTATCATTTGCATAATGCTTAGCGAGGTCTTCTTCCAGCAGTTCTTTGGATGCAGTTCCTTTAATGATCACTTCATTTCCCGTAACATCCTTAGGAATAAAAAAGCCATAATCTTTAAAAGTTACCTGAATATTAACATTTCTGTCATTTTTTAGTGTCAACCAACATCCCCTCTTCTGACATACTGCTTCGATTTTTCCTTTGACCTTGAAAGTTTGAGATTGGTCATCTATTTCATTGATTAAAGTTTCAGTATCTATGGCTCCTCTGTTGGTGATCACTTCTCCAAAGGAATCATACTCATTCTTTTTCGCCCCACAAGTAGTTATTAACAATAAAAGTATTAGAAATCTCATAACATCTTTTTGATAATTGATACAAAGGTAAAATTAAGCTGAATTGATAAAAATGATGAATAAAGTATTATATAATCACATATAACTAGTTAATAATTAATTAGTTATTTGAATAAAAAAAAATTAATAGTTATATGTAAAATAAATGGATTAAGCTATCTTTGAGTGAATCATTTATAAAACTTAATTAACATGAAAAAGAAATTTTTAACAGCTTTAGTGATAGTAGGTAGTATTTTTTTTACAGCATGTCAGGAAGATGAGACAATGGATGAATTGATTCAGGACACTCAAAGCCAAGATTCAGAGATTGAGAGTATTTCGAGCAGTACAAATGGTGACGGAGATAAAGGCGGAGGTAGCGGTGTAGGAAATTAACAAATTTTTCCTAATAAAATTAAGCAAAAGGCATCGGGATATCTCGATGTTTTTTTTTATAATTGCGATTAGTTCAGTTATTAGGAATGAAGATTACTTGGTTACTTATTATATTATTTCTGGTTTGTCGGTCTGGTTACTCAATAGGGGTATCCGCAGATCTGAAAGTAATTAGAGATTACTTCAACAAACCCGACTCAGCAATTATTTTAGCTAACGAATTGTTGGAGAAATCTGAGAACGCATCTAATTATTTTGGACTTGTTAAGGCCAATCTTTATCTAGGATTTCTTCATGAACAGCAGTCCCCTGGAAGAGCTGTCTTATATTATTTAGAAGGAATGCGATTTTGTACAAAAGCAAATCCCGATAGTATAATTAAAGATATAATATGGTTAAGAAGAAATTTATCTAATATTTTCAGAAAATACGAGTCTAATGATTTAGCGACGAAATACAATTTAGAAGCTATTGAGATCGCTGAGTCTCAGAATGATAAACATCAGATATTTAATCTAAAACTTAACCAAGGTTTAATATACCAAAATGATAAAGATTTTGAAAGAGCAGCAATCTACCTTAATGAAGCACTAAACCTTAATTTAGAGGACGCATTCAATAATCGTATAATCAATCAATTAGGTTTAGTATACTTGGAATCCGGCGAGTTGACAAAAGCCAAAGAATATTTTAATAGATTAGTTAGTTTACCCGAAGATCAAAAGCTCTATTCTGCAAAAGCTTTACATAACCTAGGTGAAATTTTTTATGCAGAAGATTCGACTCACAATGCAATTGAAAATCTTAGAAAAGCTATTGCAATTAAAGTCTCTATCGATAATATTGATTATTACAGTTTATTTAATAGTTATTTGATTCTTGGAAGATACTTACTAGAGGTTGGTCTTTTAGAAGAAGCAGAGCATTATCTCAAAAAAGCAGAGAGTATCTCAAGTCACGCTGATTTTGATCCTAAAAGTTTCGAAGTATACAAGAATTTATCCAGTCTTTATTTTAATACAAATAAATCTGAAATTGGTAATTATTACAGTGAGAAATACTTTAATAAAGTTCAAAGTTTCATTGAAACGCAAAGAGAAATCCAAAGAAAAGATAAGGAGTATAATTTCGAACTCATTACCAAACGCTACTTTGATGAGCTTGAAGAGCAAGATCGAATTGCTTCTATAGTGTTCATTTCTAAATTATCTTCTGGAAGTCTCATCGTTTTGTTGATTTTAGTTATTACATACTATCAAGTAAGAAAGTTAGCATTACGAAAAAGCATTAAGAAAGAGTTAGAAGCTCTTAAAATAATTGATTGATGAAAATATAGGCAAATACACCAGGGCAATCATCGCATTTAAATAACTCACAAATACCTGTGTAGAAAAGGGTCCCAACTAAGGGATATCCTAAGTCTCATAATGTGTGTGTTTTTTTAAAAAAATCGGGCCGTTTTACATTTAATACGTGAACTTTTTCAGCGTGAATGATACCCGATTAACAAAGATCAATATACTGATTATCAATGATATATCAAAATTTTTGCAGATAATACCTCCCCTACATTTAGAGCGAACAACAAAAAATTGCACTTCTTAGAACTAACTTTATTAAAACCTTCAGTAC
>JBCCLN010000060.1:0-18083 GCA_039026865.1 Bacteroidota bacterium
ACTCTCTGATAGAAAATGAAGACCCCTCTTTGGGCTGGTCGCGGTATTACCGATCCGTAAAAGTCATTGAATCCGAAGGCGATCACTTTGAAGTAGTTAAAGCACCTTTTGTAGGTGAATGGATGAAGAAAGTCAAATCAAAATCAATTATTTGAACCTACTATTTAAGTTCATGATTGGACACTTGAAATGCTATACTTCGTTAAAGCTTGAGTTTAATGAAGAAGTTCACCGATGGAACCGTTTTGTCAAAAGACCTTCCATATCCTGGTATGGCATATACGTCTATGTCCTCCTGTGCGTCATAACTTCGCAGAATTCTAAGCTGCAAGAAGATTCCGTACCTCAATAATTCAGATCCTTTGAGAAGCTGGCTGTCAGAGTAGATACCCACTTCCCACCATTTAGCAGTTAGATCAGTTCTATCTATATCTTGAATGAAACTATCTTGTGTTTCAGATGGACTATCTATGAATATTCTTCCATTTTCATCAAACGCAGATGCAGCGTACCGAAATGTTAGTCCAATGTCATGCCTGGCATCATAACGATCCACATATCCCGTACCTACTTTGTAATAGGTACCGGTGCTCTCATAGGTTCCGTTTGAGAAAGCGCCATTGGGAGCAAGGGTAGCTGAGCCAATTTCGATACCCACAGGAAATCTTTCCAAAAATATTAGCTCAAAACCACCTTCATACTTGGTTTCAATGGCTAGTGGAATGGTCATCAGTTTGCCGATATCCAGATAGAAAGCAGGCGCAATAAATCTTCTCTTTTTCTTCGCAATTGAATCGCTCAGAGATGCACTTTCAAGACTATCCAGAGAAGGTTCAATGTCAGCTAGCGCAAGAGAATCAACTGGATTAGCGGAAAGCGAATCTGCTTCCTGAGCCAGACAAATGATTGTGAAAAGCAGCAGGCTAGAAAAAGAAAGTAAAAGTCGCTTCACCATCTAAACAGTTTTCGTTGCAAGAGTCCAGGGTTATAAAATTATCACTCAAATCAATTACCCGTATATTTTCCGCTCTTATCAATACGTTTCTTTCTTGATCTAATGCTATGAAAGTCTCATAATCCAGCTCAATAGAGAATTCTTCATCGTGAATTAGCACCTCATAAAGGGTAAAATTTTTCTCAAAAGATAACGGAAAAAGCCATGATGTTGAGCTATCTTCATAACTGATAAATGCACCGGTTTCGGGGATAAATAATGTGTCTATTTTAATTAAGCCTGAATTGATTATGGATTTAATATCATTTAATACATTAGTGTTAGAGTCAATCTCTAGGCTATCAAAAAAAATGGAGTCTAGCTGGCTATCGTTTATTGCAGCCAAGAGCACATCTTTTTCGTCTTGATATTCGATTAATCCGAGTGCCAGCGAATCTTCAATTTCATTCAAACTATCTCTCAGGTCTACTAAAAGTGAATTAACAAAAGAAAAACTTGAATCAAGACTATCGTAAACCAACAGCGCACTGTCAATAACAATGATGCTGTCTTGATTGATAAATACCATTTCTACTGTAGGCTCAAAGAGTACTGGGTCGTTACAATTTTCACAAGGATCACAAGAAAAAATATGTACAAACAAAATAAAAAAAAGATACTGCCTTCTCATTACACAGGGTCTACATCAAATACTACTCCAACACTCCTAAAACTTGGTACAGTATGCATGAATATGGCAACAGATTGTAAGTATTTTTTAATATCGGTTAAGTTAATACCTTGTTTAGCCATTTTCAATGTGATCTCATGCAGGTAAAGCGTCCGAATTTTTCCAATTATTGGTTCTACAGGCCCAATTATTTTTTGGTTTGTTAGCTGTTTGCTGATCTCGTGATAGAAAAAGTTTGCTGCCTGAAACGAAGTTTTTTTGTCTCTATGTTTAAAAGTGATCGTGATCAGGCGAGTAAACGGTGGATAGTGAAAGCGTTCTCGATCTTTCATCTCCCATTCATAAAAGGAGAAATAGTTGTTATCGCTTATCATCCGCAACAGCTGTTGCTGCGGATCATTGGTTTGAATAATTACTTTTCCGTGTTTCGATTTTCTGCCTGCTCTCCCACTTACCTGGGTAATCAATTGGTAAGCCCGTTCATGCGACCTGAAGTTTGGGAAATGGATCATCCGGTCTGTATCAAATATTCCAACCAGGTTCACCTGATCAAAATCAAATCCCTTACTGACCATCTGTGTCCCCACCAGAATATCAATTTCTTGATTTTCTAATGATTCAATGATTCGCTGGTAACCGTATTTGGATCGCGTAGTGTCCAAATCCATACGTTTGATGATTGCTTGTGGAAAGATTAGCTTCAGTTCTTCTTCCAATTCTTCAGTACCAAAACCTACAGGCCTTAACTCTTTGCAGCCACAATGAAGACAATCAGAATACATGGTTTGATTGTATCCACAATAATGACAGATTAGTTTATTATTGAATTGATGATAGGTGAGACTTACAGCGCAGTTAGCGCACTTAGGGATGGCAGCACAATTATCGCAGGTAATGTACGCAGCATATCCTCTGCGATTTTGAAAGATGATCACCTGTTCTTTTTTTTCAAGTGATTGCTCGATTGCATTGATTAGTTCAGAGCTAAAGTTTCCTTTAAGCTTATTCTGCTTTCGTTCTTTTCGGATATTGGCATAAGTAATTTCTGGTTCATAAGCATCTCCAAATCGTTTTGTTAGTTTTACTAATCCATACTTGCCATCCAGTGCGTTTTTATACGACTCTAAGGAGGGGGTAGCTGTGCCAAGGATAGCGTTTGATTTATGTAGCATAGAAAGATAAATTGCTGCATCTCTAGCGTGGTAGCGAGGTGCAGGTTCATATTGCTTATAGCTCGGTTCGTGTTCTTCATCTACGACAACTAAACCTAAGTTGCTAAATGGTAAGAAAACAGCGCTTCGCACGCCTACCACAAATTGAAAATCTCCTGTTAATACTTTTTGCCATACCTCCACCCGCTCATTATCAGAATAGCGTGAATGATAGACTCCAAACGTATTTCCAAACAGCTTGCGTAAACGCGCAATGATTTGAGTAGTCAGTGCGATTTCGGGAAGAAGGTAAAGCACTTGATTCCCATGTTCCAGTTGTTCTTTGATTAGCCAAATGTAAATCTCTGTTTTACCACTTCCCGTAATCCCATGAAAAAGTGTGGTTGGCCAAGTGGCTAATGTGTCCCTTAGATGATGAAGGGTTATTTCTTGCTCATGGCTCAAGGTGACTTCTACTATATCTTTTTTGTTAGCGTCCAGATTAATTCTTGAGATGTTTTCTTCCCACTCTTCTAAAACTTCGTTCTTAATCAATGTTTTTAGTGAATGAGGACTTATGTCATCCTCAAGCAATACTGATTTTAAAATGCCTTTTTCGTTGTTTTTTGAGTTTTCTAAAATTGGAATTTCTCGCAGATAGGACAGGAGAATATCCTGTTGCTTGGGCTTACTTTCTAGCTTAGCAAGTAGCAACTCAAGGTTATTATCATTTAACCAAAAATCTTTGATTCTTACTCTTTTTACTTTTCTAGGTTGATATTTATCTTTTACTTGTTCAAAAAGGTCAATAAAGCCACCTTCTGCAAGTTTATTTATTCTTTTTTGAGGATGCTTCAGATTTAGAAATTCACCAACTTCTTTCACGGAAAGGTCTTGGATTTTTAAAACATGTAAAAGCGCTCTCTCACTCTCTTCTACGTTTGCTTCTTCGGGATCTACAAGAGGATTTAATCCTACAAAAGATTCACTTGATAATTTTAATGCTGCAGGTAGTGCTGCATTCATAACTTCACCAAGAGAACACATATAATAATCAGACATCCATTGGAAAAAAGAAAGTTGAGTTTCATTGATGACGGGTTCATGATCAAGGATATCAAGAATCTCTTTTGGGTGATAGTCTTGCGATATCTTACTATGAACGTAAGAAACAACGCCTGTGTAGATCTTTTTCTTACCAAAGGGAACAACAACCCGAACACCTTTGGATACCTTCTTTTTCATGGGTATTACATAGGTGAATGTGCCCTGGAGTGGGAGAGGCAATATAATCTCTGCAAACTGACTCAAGCTCACGAAGCTACCATCGAAATGAAAATTATGCTACAGTTGATTTAGTGCTTCTTTGACACTCGTTACAGGTCTTTGACAAGCTTTGTTGTAGCAAACATAAATCGTGGTTTTACCTTCAAGTGTAGTCTTATTGATAAAAGGTACTTTTTCTAATACTTCTTCCGTGGCAGTGATTATTTTATTAGGTAAGTGCTTACTATTAATTTCATGGACAAACTGCTTTGACTCCGGGCCTACAATTACAATTTCTGCAAAAGACTGAGATAGTTCCATGGCGAGGAGCGCCCAATTACCCATATACTCCGGATCCTGTATCACTAATTTTTTCACTTTAGCAAGCATGGATTTCCCTTTGTTTACCAGAGAGTCATCATAAAGATGCGTGCCCAAGTGAACAAGATTCCAAGCCATCATAGAGTTAGATGAGGGGATTACATTATCAAATAGCTCTTTTTTTCGAGCAATTAATTCCTGTGACTCATCGCTGGTAAAATAATATAGGCCCTCTTCTTCATCATAAAATAGTAGCTCAACTCTCTTCAGTAAGGAATAAGCGATTTCCAGATATTCTTGATTCAATGTTGTTTCGTAATATTTAATAAAGGCCTGGATTATAGCTGCATAATCTTCTAAAAAACCTTCCATCAATTTATTAGGAAATCTCTTCAGTTTGCCATTTTCAACAAGCTCGGTTTTAAGGAAGGTAGCTGTATTTGTAGCCAGCTCCAGAATGCTGGAATCTAAAGTAGCTTGAAATGATTCTGAAAGACCTGACAGTGTAAGTCCATTCCATCCTGCAATGATTTTGTGGTCCAGTCCCGGCCTCACTCGTTTCTCTCTTTCCTCTAAAGCTTTTGATTTAAAGTCTGCGATTCCTTCTTCTATCTTTTCTATGGATAGTCCAAACTCCTTGGCAATTTCAGCTTTAGTTTTCACTATTCTAATTGCGTTTTTTCCTTCCCAGTTACCTGCCTCACTGACATCAAAATGAGCAGCGATCCACTGATAATTACTCCTTGCGTTCTCTCTTATCTCATCTGCAGACCAAACGTAAAACTTTCCTTCTTCTCCTTCGCTGTCGGCATCCAATGCTGCATAGAACCCTCCATTTTCGTGCAACATCTCTCTTTTGAGCCAGGAAATTGTTTCTTGTATGACCTCTTTAAATTGCGGATTTTTAGTTATTTTATATCCTGTAGCATAAAGGCTTAGTAATTGTCCATTATCATAAAGCATTTTTTCAAAGTGAGGTACATGCCATTTTTCATCTGTGCTATATCTTGCAAAACCGCCTCCAATGTGATCGTATATACCTCCATCGGCTATTTTTGTCAATGTGAATTCAAAATGCCTGAGGGCTTCTTTATTTTCGGATATATGATAGTAAGAGGCTAGATATTGCCACACAGATGGCATGGGAAACTTAGGGGATTTCTTCATTCCACCATCGATGGTATCAAACTTCTTTGAAAGCGCTCCAAAAGTAGATTCAACCTCATAAGGAGAAAGCGTATAATCCGATCCGTTCAGCTCATACTTCACCGTTTCATTTAACTGTAAATTATCAGTAAAAGCTTCAGCTGATTCATTGATCTTATCGCGATTCTTTTCAAAGGCCTCTTTGATACTGTTTAATAGACTGACCCAACCATCTCTGGCGAAATAGGTGCCACCATAGAAGGGTTTTTGATCTGGGGTAAGAAAAACATTGAGTGGCCAGCCGCCTCGTAACCCCATGGTTTGTACGGCGTCCATATATATCTGATCTACATCTGGTCTTTCTTCTCTATCTACTTTGATATTGACAAAACTTTCATTCATAATACGTGCAACAGCAGTATCCTCAAATGACTCTTTTTCCATTACATGACACCAATGACAGCTACTATACCCTATACTTACTAAGATAGGTTTGTCTTGTTCTTTGGCTTGGTTTAACGCAGCAACACTCCATTCTTTCCAGTGAACAGGATTTTTTGCGTGTTGAAGTAAATATGGGGAAGTAGATTTCGAAAGTTCATTCATAGGGAACATATCTCTTTGTTGTGAACATAAAGAAAGAAGTAGAAGAAGGGTAAATAAAACAAATGGAACTCTCATATGATCTGAGATTTAATCTCTTCTATCTCAACACTGAGGTCTATTTTTTCATTTAGTTTTTCAAGTTTAACCAGTGTCTCCTTGAGAAATTTTTGATGGGCTTTGGACTTTGGTTGAAATGGTTTGTGATTTAAAGCAGTTTTTATGGGTTGCCATTCCTTTATAAATGATAATGTCTCAGAGGAAAAATAGGTCTCTGCTAATCTTGACCAAAGGTAATCAACGGCCTGATCGGAAGGATGAACTAGGTCTGTTGCGTAGAATCGATAGTCCCGGAGTTCATCAATCATCGTTTCGTAGGCAGGGAAATAATCAACGTTTTCAAAACGCTCAACAATATCATGAACAGCTTCAATAAGCCTGGCTTTGCTTCTATTGTTTTCTACCAAGCCGTCTCTGGTATGACGTACTGGACTCACTGTTAAAATGATATTTATATGCGGGTTGGTCTTAATGATATGCATTTTGAAATCTCGAAAAGCATCAACAATGAACTTCACATCTAGCAACTCTTTGTAAAATTCACTTGTGTCTACTTTATGGCAATTAGCTACAATGTTTTTTGAGCTTTTTTGCTTATATATCCACGCTGTTCCAAAAGTAATGATCAGCCATTTTGATTTTTCCAGGAACTTTTCAGAAGATGTGATCTTTTCCTGGATCGTTTTCTGTATACGTTGAAAATCTAGCGAAGAAACCTTGCTATGTGCATCCCAGTGATAATATACGCCATTATTTTCTACAGAATTTGTGGGGTCTATATTCCCTGAGAGGATTTTAAATATAGAAGAAGGGTTAAAGATTGTTCCAAAAGGATTGGATAAAACCCGGAACTTGTTTAAGATGAGTTCCTTACCGATTTCATCAGAAAAACACGACCCGATTAGATAAATAGCATCTGATAGCTTTAATTTTTTAAAACTGGATTGAATTGGTAAATCAAGCTTTAGCTTCATAGTTTATTAATCTACACATTCTTACTTCATGGCGTCAAATGTAAATAATAAAAAACCTCAACTTTATAGTTGAGGTTTTTCATTCTCTGTTGAAATAGATCTTATTCTGCTACAACCTTGAGATTTACCGGATGATGTACTTCTTTATGTAAATCCAAAATAACAGTATATTCTCCTAATTCTTTAATCTTTTGTTCAAATGAAATTCGTTTACGATCTACCTGATGACCTTTTGCGGCTAATGCCTCTGCAACCTGAATTGGGGTAACAGCTCCAAATATTTTACCTTTTTCACCAGCCTTGGTCTTGATCTCTATAATCAACTTACCAATACGATTGGCAATGGTTTCTGCATCCTTTTTTGCTTTTTCGGCTTTATGTGAAGCTTGCCTGATTTCCTCTTCTATCATCTTCTTATTAGATGTACTGGCAAGTATAGCCATCCCTCTTGGGATCAAATAGTTTCTACCGTATCCAGGTTTTACTGAAACGGTATCGTTTCTATAACCAAGTCCTTGTACGTCTTCTCTAAGTATTATTTCCATAAGTATGGGTTATTTAAGGGAGTCTCCAACATATGGCATAAGTGCAAGGTGCCTAGATCTTTTGATTGCCTGAGCTACTTTTCGTTGGTATTTAAGACTGGTTCCTGTCAATCTACGTGGAAGAATCTTTCCTTGTTCATTAACAAACTTTAGCAAAAAATCAGGATCTTTATAATCGATATATTTGATGCCGTTTTTTTTGAATCGGCAATATTTTTCTTTTTTTTGCTCTCTATTAATGGGTTCATTTTGTAATGTCATGTAAGCACCTCCTTTTTATCTTCTTTCTTTTTGTTGAATGCACCTTTTTTTCTGCGCTCGTTATAAGCAACTGCGTGTTTGTCTAGGGATGTGGTTAAAAACCTCATCACTGCTTCATCTCTTCTATATTCAATCTCAAGCTTTGCAATTAGTTCAGGATCTGCTTGAAATTCAAAAAGCTGATAAAATCCAGTGGTTTTATGCTGGATGGGGTAAGCAAGCTTTCGCAATCCCCAGTTTTCTTCATTGATGATTTCAGCACCATTTTGAGTAAGAACGCCTTTGAATTTTCCAACAGTATCCTTCATCTGAGCTTCAGATAAAACGGGAGTTAAAATGAATACCGTTTCATAATTTTTCATAAAAAAATGTTAAAATTTTTAATTTAAAAATGATGTGCGAAAATAAACAATTCAGAGATAAATGAGAACCGGTGCCTAAAGTAAAAAGATAGGCTACTTCACTAGAAAACTTCCTTTGCCGATTAAGTAATTATCCGTATAGATTTCCACTGTATGTTGTCCTGTAGCATACTCGCTGTCTTTATCGTAGAGGTAGGTTACTTGTTGGCTCGTTCTGTCGTATAGGATCTCTTGTTTTGCAGTATAAAATAATTCACGGTTTTCAAAAGTAAATGAGCCTGAACCACGGCTTACATCAAAAAGTGCATTGCCGTCAGGTGCTACTACTCTTAATACAAATTCTTTACCCTCAATAGGCGCAATTTCGTTTTCGAGCACCAGGAATTGGATTTTTAGCTGGTTGATATGCCGATTCCTATATTCTCCTCCATCTCGTTCCTTGCCTCGGTCGTTGATGGCATTAATTTGCATCTCTGAAATCTCTAACCGGGATGCTGCGGCAACTTTTTGTGCAAGCTCTTGAGTATTTTGTTCTAATTGTTGGATGGATGCCGTTAGTTGATTTTTTTCGACCTTTAGTGTTGAGTTTTCTTCAGTAAGCTGTTCGTTGATGATTTTGAGTTCTTCGATTTCTTTATCTTTAACTAAAAGTAATTCTTTGTATCCATCTACCCGATCATTGAGCCTTGCAATTTGATTCCTTTGATTTTTACGAGTATTCAATAGAGCTTTTTTATCTTCTTCTAACTGTTGCTTAAGAGCTTCTAAGGTATCTACTTGCCCCCCAAGTTCACGGATAGTCTGAATTCGTTGGTCCAACTCGTCACTTATTGAATCTAATTTAGCCTGAGTCATGAGGATCTCCTGCAATTGGAGTTCTTTTTCCTTTGCTAATTCACGGGTTTGATAGTAGAAGAAAACTACAGCTACTAATAACAAAGAAATTATGATAATGAAAACAGGGGTTCTGTTTTTTTTTGGTTCGAAATATTCCGGTCCGTTTTTAGGATGGTTATGTTCTTCACTCATGGTGTTTCAAGATTTTTGGGATGCAAAATTAGAAAAAGAAAGATGATTAAAAACACAACTTGAAATGTTGCTTTTCCATCGATAATTGAGGAAATAAGAGGCCCGCTTGAAAAATGTCAATGGATAAGGTGAATCTTGGGTCGTCTATTAATTGGTTCCACATCTCATACATATCTCTTGACCAATAGATATCGTGAATAACGATACACTTTACGCTTGGAGTATGTTTTAAAATAAGATTAATACAAAAAGCCACAGCAGTGGACCTATGATCAGCATCTAAAAAAATGAAATCAGGTTTATTTTTAATTATTTCTGATTCTAAAGCCTGATACATGTTTGCTTTGACCAAACGTATATTTTTTTTATTGCAAAACTTAAAATTTTTACGAGCTAGAGAAGCCAATGCTTCTGATCCTTCAATAGTCACCAAAGAGTTTACAGAGTGAGCTAAATAGAGCGCATTAATTCCTAATGAAGTGCCTGTTTCCAGCACTGAGGAGACTTTTAAGAAAGTTATTAAAAGATTCAAAAAAGATGAAAATTTCTTATTGCTTACGGATGTTCTAGCTATAAGACTAATTGTCCTAGTCAAGGTTTTTCCACTTTTAAAGTCCATCACCTTCACTGTGTGATTGTTGCTTATTAACTCTTTTCTGAGCTTTTCTATTTTTTTGATCCGATAAGATTTTGATGGTTTAATAACCTGATTGAACAGTGAATATAAGAAGGGAGAGTGTAGAGAATGTGGCCCTAATGCTTTTACGCTATACTTAAGGAACTGATAACTTCTAAACAACAAGTTAGCAATGGATAAGGGTTTAATTTAGCTTGAAAGGAACCACCATACTGAATTCTGGTATTTCCACATTAAATATCTTTCCATCCATGATGCGTTCCATGATATAATGACCTTTCATCTTACCGATACCAGATTTTAGATTGCACCCTGATACGTATTGGTGTATTTCGCCAGGTTCCAGGATGGGTTGCTTTCCAACCACTCCATCTCCATCCACTTCGTGTTTAGGGTTTGTTATATCAAAGATATCCCAATGGCGTGCCTTTAATTGTACTGTGTTATTAGAGTTATTTTCAATCGTAATACGGTAGGTAAACACAAAATGCTCATTTACCGGTTGAGAATGCTCCGATCTATAAGTTGTCTCTACAGACACCTTTATACCTTTTGTGATGATTGTTACCATTGATGGACAATTTAAACGAATTTCAATTTAATTTACCAAGAAGTGGTTCAAGAAAAGTTTATCTATGGATGTAAAAATTGAAGAAAGCTGGAAAAACCTACTCTATGCAGAGTTTGAAAAAGATTATTTTCACCAATTAATTCAATTTATAAAAAAAGAGTATCAAACTAAAAAAGTCTATCCTCCGGGTTCGCTCATCTTTAGTGCCTTTGACCATTGCCCCTTTGATAAAACCAAAGTGGTAATTGTTGGTCAAGATCCCTATCATGGCCCTAATCAAGCAAACGGCCTGTGTTTTTCGGTCAAAAACGGGATAAAACATCCTCCTTCGCTTCAGAACATTTTTAAGGAGTTAAAAGATGACATCGGGAAACCCATACCTATATCCGGAGACTTACAAAGTTGGGCTGATCAGGGAGTTTTGCTTCTCAATGCGACGCTAACAGTAAGAGCAGGGCAAGCTGGATCACATCAAAATAAAGGTTGGGAGGAATTTACTGATGAAGTATTGCATCAAGTATCTGAAAATAAAGAAAACGTAGTATTTCTTCTTTGGGGAGCCTATGCACAAAAAAAGGGAGCCTTTATTGATCCGGAGAAGCACTGTATCTTAAAAGCGCCACATCCATCTCCTTTTTCAGCAAATAATGGATTTTTTGGTTGTAAGCATTTTTCTAAAACCAACCAATTTCTGCAAAGTAATGGTCTTGGAACTATTGATTGGTAAAATAGTATAACTAACTATTAAAGTTATATTAATAGCTCTTCAAGATGAGAATTTTGCATCTGGTTGTTTTAATTTCTATGACTCTTCCATTTGGTTGCAAGGAGACTGAAGGAGTAACTAGCAAGAAGTGTGGTATTACAGTTGAATACGACGGTTCTTCCGTACGTTTTTGCTCTAAAGATGCCTCTGACTCTACTATCCAGCTTTTGAGGCCTCAAGATGAGTTTATCTGGCAAGCGATGAATTTGTATTATTTTTATCAGAGTGATGTAAATGTCCTTTCAGATACCAGATTTAGTGACTACGAAAGTCTCTATGATTACTTAAACTCATTCGGCTCCTCCGAAGAAATGTTTTTTGAAAGTCTTCTTTCAACTGCTGATAGGTTTTCATGGATAGTAGATGATTATATAGCCCTGGAAAACTCCCTACAGGGCATCACCACCTCTTTTGGTTATAACTTTCGTCTGCTTAGGGAGTCAGAAGGCAGTGATGACCTTTTTGGATATATTGAGTATGTTGTGGCGGGAGGACCTGCAGATAACGCTGGATTAACCCGGGGAGATGTTTTCAATAAAGTAAACGGCAATCAATTGACCTCGGATAATTACAATAGCCTGCTATTTGGAACTAACTCTTACGAATTATCATTAGCAAGGCTACAAAATAACACCATTGTTTCAGGAAATCAGAAGGTGAATTTGACTGCAGTTCAATTAATAGAGGATCCCATTTTTTTAGAGGAAATTTTCGATATTGACGGTCAAAAAGTGGCCTACTTTGTATATAATCAATTTGTAAATAGCAATGAAGCACATAGAAAACTTAATGATGTTTTTGGCAGGTTTAAAAACGAAGGTATCAGTGATTTGATTTTAGACTTGAGATATAACCCAGGAGGCTCATTGACAACAACGAGGCTGTTAGCTTCTTTGATTTTTGGGAAGGCTAATTCCAATTCCGTGTTTGGAAATATCATCTACAATAATAAACTATCTCCCTATTTCAATTCTCCATTAACATTTTTTGAATCTTTGCCGATCGTAAATTCCACAGGAGATACAAATAGGAATGAATCACTTAATAAACTTGAAGATCTGACCAGGGTTTTCGTTCTTATTTCAGGTAGCACTGCATCTGCATCAGAATTATTAATAGTGGGTTTGAATCCATTTATAGATGTTACTACAATCGGTACTACAACTGTGGGTAAAAATGAGGGCAGTGCTACCCTTTATGATTCAAAAGCTACCCTTTTTTTAAAAAATGAAAACGCCGATATAAGTGATAAGCATACTTATGTTATTCAGCCTATCATTAGCCAATTGGCAAACTCGGAAGGTTTTACAAATTATGAAAATGGACTTGAACCTGACGTAATTATTGACGAGAAAAACTTTTTGAATAACCTGAAGCCACTAGGTGACTTTGAGGAGCCTCTTTTGGCTCAAGTAATCGCCATGATTAAAGGCACTGGTAGGAAAACCGATCAAAACCAAATTGGTAGGCAATTTGAGTACATTGATCCTCATAAAATGAGAGTTCAGAAAATAGTAATTGATCAAGAATACATACCAAAAATCAATAAATAAAGCTAGTTAGTGCGTTATTCTGATGACTTCAATTTCCTGATTACTACATTATCCAAAAGAAAAATAGGTTCGTTTTATAAGGAGTATTTACATGGCGTTTTTTTCAATTCCATTAAGAATTGTATATCAAAAAATGGTATTGTTTAGGGCTTCAATTCATTTAATTCCATTGAAGAGACGTCTCCATCTGATTCTATTTAAGAAACTGCCGTCAGTATTCCATGACATCCATATGAAGGATGCTTCTCCCACAATATTATCTTCTGGAACAAAACCCCAATAACGAGAATCGTCAGAAGCATGCCGGTTGTCTCCCATCATGAAATAGTAATCTTTTTCAAAGGTATACGAGCTAACATTTTCCCCCATTATTGCTAGTTTATCACCCTCTATCGTTACCTCTTCCTGCCCTTCATAATTCAAAATGGTACTTCCATACATCGCAAGATTCTCTTCATTAATATCGATTTTCATTCCTCTAGCCGGTACAGTGAGTGGGCCAAAGAAATCTCTGTTCCACGGAAAATACTCTGCATTAGGAAAGATATTTGGCTCCTTTCGATCCTCTGGTACCAACTGAAGCGTTACGCTTTCAACAAAAGGAAGATTTTCAATTTTTGCTGCAACCGATCCTGGCATGTGGATAGCATATCCACCAGGCATTCGATCTCTATTGGGAGGATCAATATTATATCTTTCAAATACCCTATCCCTGATGTTCTCATCAGTTCTTACAAAATACTGGTGCTGCATGAGTGGCGGGTTTTCTGATTTTTCACCGTTTATGTAAACTTGGGTAGCCCTTATTTCAATAGTTTCTCCTGCTATGGCTACACATCGCTTAATGTAATGGGTCTTTAGATCCATAGGGTGAAATACTCCATCTCTTCGCTGATTGTAATGGTCATCTACTGGATAGTTAAAAACGACTACATCATTTCTTTCTACTATTCCTAGGGAAGGTAAACGATAACTTTTTAAAGAGACCGCCGGGATATAAGAGGGGACTTCTGTTCCCCAAATAGTCTGGTGGGTGAGTGGAACCTGCAAAGGGGTTTGAGGTGTTCTCGGTCCATACTCCGCTTTACTAACAAAAAGAAAATCTCCGATTAATAGGGATCTTTCCATCGAGCCAGTTGGTATAACATAAGCCTCCATGAAGATCCATCGAACGAAGGTGGCACAAAACACCGCAAACACAATTGCTTCAAACCATTCTTTGGCAAAAGACTTTTTAGGTTTAGGTATAGCTGTTGCCTTATCTAGGTAAGTAGTGTCAATCCATGCGATGTAATTCATGTAAATAGGGGCAAAAACTACTCCTAGAACTTGATCTAGATAAGTGTATTTACCAAAAGACTTCATCAAATCCAGGTGCATGGTCAAAGCCACAAAGAAATTAATGACAGGAACGAATAGGAGAATGATCCACCATGGTGGTCTCCCAATTATATCTAAATGGATATAATAATTATAAATTGGAATGAAACCTTTCCATCCTTTCTTACCTGCCTTTTGGAAAAACCGGAAATATGCGGTTCCCTGGGATATAAACCAGAACACCAAAAATATGATGATCGAAACAGGGTTAAAATCATGAAAGTACATATATTAAAAGTGATTAATGAAATCAGACATTGTGTATATCCCTTTTTTGGTGTAAATCCATTCAGCCACCTTAATGGCACTTTCAGCGAACACACTTCGATTATGAGCTTTATGGGTTATTTCGATGGATTCTAATTCAGACGTATAGCATACGCTATGTATGCCAGGTACGTTAGGTTTTCTCTCAGAAATGATACTCAATTTCTGATGATCGGTTGTTTTTTCATTTATCCAGTCAGTTTTTTCCGAATGTTTAAACAATCCTTCAGCAAGTGAAATAGCCGTACCGCTGGGGCTGTCTTTTTTTTCAGTATGGTGAACTTCTGTAATGTGTGGAGTGAAATGGAGGGACTTCATTTTAGATGCGAGCCACTCGTTTAATTCGAAAAAAAGATTTACTCCTACACTAAAGTTAGAGGCGTAAAGAAACGTTCCATTCTTTTCAAGACATAAATTTTCTATCAACACTTTTTTACTTAGCCATCCTGTAGTTCCACTAATTACCGGGATATGATTATCAAGACAAAAATAAAGATTATCGAAGGCAGCACTGGGCTGTGTAAATTCAATAGCGACATCTATTTTGTCACTTTTTATGGAATAAATAGAATCTTCTTTATCAATTTTATAAATGATCTCATGCCCTTTACAGATAGCAACCTGCTCAATGGCCTTGCCCATTTTCCCGTATCCAATTAGCGCTATCCTCATTTTTATTTTTAGAACCTAAGAGTAAATGAAACTCCAACTACTTGCGAAAATAATGGAGTCGATTCAATAGAAGGTTCTATACCAAAAGCCAAGTCTTTATTTACAATGAATTCATTTAAATGAGCGGATACATGAGCGTCAACGATTTGAAGGAGATAAAAAGCAGAACCCAGCACAATTAAGAAATCTCTGTTTTGACGAAAAGTATCTCGATTTCGTACCAGTCCATCGCTCGTGCTTACTAATTCAGCATAAGGATTGTCCCCTCCTGCATTTTCAATAATGGCAGCGTTTCTAAATGCATGATAAACTTTATTGTTGTAGTTGATATAATGAGCAAAGACCAGAAGTCCTGAAATCACCAATGGAACTTTCCAATACTGTTTGTTGTACACTTGGCCTAATCCGGGAAGTACGGCAGATAAAAGTGCGGCCCGTTGAGGATTTAAATTAGAAACTTCCTGAAAAAGTTCCGCATTTTCTTCTGCCTTTATCGAAGTAGAATCATCAATAAGATCAGGTTGATCTTGCGGAAATGCGTAATGGTTAAATACAGCAAAAGCGACTAGAAAAACTATTCTTCTCATTAATTTCATTGATAGCAAAGTTTGAGCCTAAACTTGAACATTAGATCAAGAATCGTAAAAGAAAGAATTAATTTAAATTTCGAGTATCTCAAGAATTCTATTTAGGTCATCGGTAGAGTTAAAAGGAATCTTGATCTCGCCCTTATTTTGAGAATTAGCTTTCAGATTGATCTTAGCTCCAAAATGCGAAGAAAGTTTGGATTGCAAGGCTTTTATTTCAGGGTCTAGTTCAGCTAATGTTTTCACTGGAGCATATTTATTGGTAGGACCGTTTCTTACCAGTTCTTCTACTTTTCTTACAGAAAGCTCATTTTTAATTATTTGATGAAAAATATTGAGCTGTAGCGAAACGTCTTCTATAGAGATTAGTGCCCTAGCATGTCCCATACTTATTTTCCCGTCTCTTAATGCTACCTGAATATCCGGTGGTAATTTAAGAAGTCGCAGATAGTTAGTTACGGTACTTCGGTTTTTACCTACTCGTTCCCCAAGTTCCTCCTGCTTAAGATTACATTCAAAGAGTAATCTTTGATAGCTGAGCGCTATTTCGATGGCATTGAGATTCTCTCTCTGAATGTTTTCAATGAGCGCCAACTCTAGCATCTGCTGATCATTGGCAATTCGGATATATGCAGGGATGTTGGATAGACCTGCGCGTTTGCTCGCTTGCAACCTACGTTCTCCTGAGATAAGTTGATACTGTGATGCACTAAGAGCTCGTACGGTAATAGGTTGAATGATGCCCTGCACTTTAATAGATTCAGCAAGATCGTTCAGCGCTTCTTCATCAAACTCTGTTCTGGGTTGCCAAGGGTTAGTTTCAATTTTTGAGATTTCTATCTCATTAATTGCTCCTTTTAATGTTGCCCCAGACCCACTTATACTTTTCTTGTCATTAGAATCCTCTAGCAATGCTCCAAGCCCTTTGCCAAGACCAGATCGTTTTTTGAATTTTGTTTCTGCCATAAAGCTAGGCTGCTATCACTTCGTTCCGTTGTAAAATTTCCTTGGCTAGATTTAAATAGCTGATGGATCCCTTACTACCTGCATCATGAGCAATAGCAGGCATCCCAAATCCTGGTGATTCACTTAATTTTATGTTTCTTGGAATCATTGTATTAAAAACCATGGATTCAAAGTGCATCTTTACTTCTTCTACAACTTGATTAGCAAGATTTAGTCTTGTATCATACATAGTGAGAAGTATACCTTCGATTTCTAATTCAGGATTAAGTCTTGTCTGAATGATCTTAATGGTATTTAATAGCTTACCTAATCCTTCTAATGCAAAATATTCACACTGGACTGGTACAATAACTGAATCGGCAGCAGTAAGTGCATTAATTGTAATCAATCCCAGTGAAGGAGAACAGTCTATGATAATAAAATCATAGTCACTTTCTACTTCAGCAATAACTTTTTTCATTTTCTCTTCCCGCTCTTCAATATTTACCATTTCTACTTCAGCTCCCACTAAGTCGATGTGGGAGGGAAGAAGATCCAAAAACTTAATGTTGGAGGAAACAATGCTTTCTTTTGTATTGGCACCTTCCACCATGCATTCATAAACACTTATTTCTACTTTTTTGGGGTCTAATCCAACACCTGATGTCGCATTGGCTTGTGGATCTGCATCCACTATTAACGTTTTGAACTCTAGTGCTGCTAAGCTAGCAGCTAAATTTATGGCGGTTGTTGTTTTCCCTACTCCACCTTTTTGATTTGCAATTGATATAATCTTACCCATAATCTATCCTATACTTTTATCTAAGAAAGAACACAAATATATTTAAAGCTCTTTCCAAGATAATCATGATGTTAATAACTTGTGAAAAAGAGAATCTCTTTTAAACCACTGAAAAGTTGATTGGAGTAGAATTATCAGTATGCTTCATTGTAGGTCTTCCAATGCATTTACTCTCTTGAAAGGCTCAGGATTTCTTTTAACACTACATCATGCCGAACATCATTTTTCAAAGATTGGGATCGCATAGCTATTAGTTCTTCCAGGTTTTTATCTATTCGTTCGCCATTTTTATCAACTTGATTTATTGTTTCATCAACTCGCTTCAAAATTTTGTTAAATTCTTTGTACAGTCTGTTCGTTTCCTCTTCATGCTTATCAGATTTATGAAGGTATTCAGATAATAACTCTATAATTCGTTCTTCATTTTTCATCATTGCTATAATCTAATTTAATTAATTATTTTGAACTAGGCTTTTAATAAATAGCTCTGGCAAGCTGCAAACAAAGAAAATGGATCATTCAGATAAAGCAAGGACTTTAAATCAGCAGGTTTCTAAATC
>JBCCLN010000061.1:0-18076 GCA_039026865.1 Bacteroidota bacterium
AATTGATTTCGAATGGGATGCCAACATCGTTCCCCAAATTTAAGGAATCAAAAATCATTCAGTATGAATATTAAACTACGGTAAATCAATTACTTGAATCAAACCGCCACTATTTGTGGTGAATAATGCGGGTTAACGCCGCTAAACTCCGTTTTTGACATCTTGTCTCAGAAAAAAATCGCTACCTCAAATTTTTGAACTGAGTTTTTAGAGGTGCCCTTGAGCCCTAGAGCCCGTTTTCAAGAACTCAAGATCTTGAAAAAAGAAAAGCCCTTTGACTTTCACGAGGGCGTAGTAGCAGGAGGAGGACTTGAACCTCTGACATTAGGGTTATGAGCCATACGAGCTACTAACTGCTCCATCTCGCGATAAGGAAACAGAAATTAAATAGATTTGCGATTCCATCAGGCTGAACATTAGGATAATCTTGAAAAACATTCCAAAAGATTTCAAATCCGGGTTTGTCAATATCATAGGTAGACCGAATGTTGGAAAATCCACTTTGCTCAACGCTCTTGTGGGAGAAAAACTTGCTATCACTAGCAGCAAAGCTCAAACAACGCGTCAACGGATGTTTGGTATTCTCACCGAGAAAAATTACCAGATCGTTTTTTCAGATACGCCAGGAGCCATCGAGCCGGCTTATCAACTCCAGGAAAAAATGATGGGTTATGTAAAAACTGCCTTAGAAGATGCAGATGTCATTCTTTTTATGGTGTCTTTGCAAGATAAGAATGAGTATCCCAAATTGATAGAAATGGCGCTCAATAGTGAAGCTCCCGTTCTATTGTTGATCAATAAAACAGATCAAAATAAAGGCTCTCAAACTTATGATAAAATTGCGTATTGGAAAAAGAGCTATGCCGAATTAGAAATAATTACGATCTCTGCTTTAGAAAAAAAGGGTACTGATGAACTGTTAGATCGAATACTGGAACTGCTGCCATCCCATCCTCCTTATTTCTCTGGTGATGAACTAACCGATAAAAGTGAGCGGTTTATTTGCGCTGAAATCATCAGAGAAAAAATTTTCCATAACTATCAGAAAGAAATCCCTTATAGTTCAGAGGTAGCTATCACTAGTTTTAAAGAAGACAAAAAAATAATTCATATTGAAGCTGAGATCTATGTAGAACGAGACAGCCAAAAAGGAATAATCATCGGTAAAAAAGCCGAGTCTGTTAAAAAAGTGGGAATAGAAGCGCGAAAGGATATGGAAGTATTCTTTGGAAAAAAAATTAACTTAAAAACATTCGTTAAAGTGGAAAAAAATTGGCGAAAAGATGAGCGAAAGCTTGCTCGATTTGGGTATTGATAACAAAAAGCGATGAAACGATTTTCTACCGTTTCGCTGACATTTGGATTTTTAATACTCTATTAAAGAGTCTTCTTCGAAAACCCTGTTTCAGGCTTTTCAACCTTTGAATTTGACCATATAGGTCAATTTTTGATTTGACTTTTTCAGAGTGAACTCATTGATATTGGAAAAGCTCGACGAAATGAGCATAAACTTAACCCGAAAAATTGGGGTGTTATTCATTGAGATGAGGTAATATGTTGGATAGGACTTTAACCCGAAAAATTCGAGTGTTATTCATTGAGATGATGTAACACATTGAATAGGAGGTAATTGATTTCGAATAAGATGACAAAATCGTTCCCCAAATTTGAGGAACCAAAAATCATTTAGAATGAACATTAAACTATTGTAAATCAATTACTTGAATCAACTCACCGCTATTTGCGGTGAATAATTCGGGCTAATGCGCATATGCCCTGTATGTAATATCTAAAAGTTGTATGAAAGAGACAGAATCGCTACTTTAGTAGCATAACGTACAGATCATAATACATGATGCTTATTTAGATCTTCATGAATTAACACGCCTAATCACATGAGAAAATACTTCGCACTGATTCTATTGTTTGTTTTATTATCATCGCATGAACTTTTTCTCAAATCTGATTCATATTTCTTAGTAGAAAATAGCTCAGCCAAACTATATCTCTTCAATGGAACATTTGATAAAAGCGAGAATATAATAACTCGCGATCGTATTATAAATCCAAAAATCATCGGAATGGATTATGATTTTAAACCTTCAACTGATGATTACTACGATCAAGATGAAATTACGTATCTGAATTTCAAAACAGGCAAAAAAGGAACCTACACAGCAGGGATTTCTACGAAACCTAATGTTATAGAACTAAGTGGTGAAGATTTTGAAGACTATCTGGAGCATGAAGGCTTGACCAAGATAATTTCAGATAGAAAAACGAAAGGTATATCAGGTAAACCGGCCATTGAAAAATACTCTAAGCATGTTAAAGCAATTTTTCAAGTCGGAGATAAAAGAACAGGTCACTTTTCCGTTCAATTAGGTTATCCGATAGAATTCATGCCCTTAAAAAATCCTTACAAATTATCGGTAGGTGACGAGATGTCATTTAAACTTATGTTTATGGGACAACCTCTGGAAAATCAAACGATACATGTAAGTTCACGCGAAAACTTACAAAATAAAGGAGAAGAAGAGCTTTCTTTCAAAACCAATCAAAATGGCGAAGTAGCATTTGAAATTACTAACAAAGGTCATTGGTATGTCGCTACAATCCATATGATGGAAAGTGAAGAAGAAAATCTGAATTATGAATCGAACTGGGCTACGCTAACCTTTGAAGTAAAATAGTTTCAACATAAGGGCACCTTTAAAAACTCAGTTCAAGAATTTGAGGTAGCGATTATTTGAATATGTACTTCATACTTTACTTCTTCTTCTACAGGAACTACTCGGTGATTTTTAGATTAAGTATCTCATTTGTTTATCAAGCGTTTATCGTTTATAAAAGACCATTGTATATCTTAGGTCATTTATAAATAGTGAAAATAGCAGTCAAGATTAGTTATTTTTTTAATAACTCTTTTAGTCTTAAAATGGCTTTTTGATTACTCTCAATTTTGATATTTTCAATGATATTCTTCTTTTCTTTGGTGGTAAGATGCCAACTCAAGGATGCCCTTTCCACTTCTGTAGTAGATTCACTCTCATGGAAGGAATCGTATGATATCTCTACCAAATTCAAATCACCAGCAAACCAATCATCCATCGACTCCACGCGAACGTCATTATTAATATCCTGCATATTCGTTAAGTTGTTGTAAACACTGGCAATGGGGTAGGTGATCCGATCAATAATGGATGGGTTAGGGGCAGGATCGATGGGCGAACTGAATTTACTATCCCTGATCACTAGTAAAACCACTCCATCAGTATTCTCAGTAATCCAATCCTTGAAAACGTTGATAAATCTAATTGCATCAGAAACACCGAAATTATCTGATATGCCAGCATCCATTATTTCAATCCTGGGATGAGTAGGAAGGCTGATATTTGGAGTGATGTAAGGAAAAGATGCCGACATCCTAAGTGCCGACAAGAAACTTAAATCCTCTGCGTTGTTGCCTTTAAAAAAAGCCTGAAAGTCTACGCCACGGATTTTTTGCACTGAATCTTCTAAAACATTAGAAGAAGTTACCAAAAAAGAGATTGGTTGGGAAGATATATACAATTTTCTTCCATCATTAGCTATCGTTGGGGACATAATTAGAGTTGGAATAATGGCGTCATCTTCGAGCGATTGATAATCTGAAATACGTTTGTCAAAAACACCTCCAAGGTTCTTATCAAGGTTCATTTCAAACGTATACCCACGATCGACGCTATAGTTTCTGCCGGCGTATTCATGGGTTTGCAGTTTGAAAAAGAGGTCATTTACCAATAAACTGAAGATAACCGGGTTTAAATTGTCTTTGCTAATGTTTATTAACATTTCACCACTCTCTGGTTTTAGCGCAATTTGTCTATCTCGCAAAAACATTTCCCGATAATATGCTGCTCCTATCAATCCACCAGACGCGCCCGATATCAGAAAGGTTTGATCCATGAGTTTCCCATTCAAAGCCCGATCTGCTTCCAAAATCGAGTTTACAGCCCACAAAGCTGCTCTCTGGCCACCGCCACTTGCACATAAAAAAATCATTTTTTCCTTTTCCGGATCTTTAAACTTTCCTTTCCAGTTTTCCAAAGTTTCAAGCATCTGCAGGTAATCATGCATATACTGCTCTTTGGAGTGTATCTTAGAAAGCTCATCTACAGAATAATTGACAATTACGGTATCGTAATTAAGACCAGTTGCTTCATTAATTCCTTTTCCCAAACCGGTTTTTATTCCAGTATTTACAAGCACAAAAATTCCTAAAGCAAATGCAAGCCCCCATTCCTTAAACCAATAACTGATTGCACCAACTAACATAACGGCAATGGCAAAAATCAAAAGGGCACTTGCTGCAGCTGGTATTTGTAAAAATGGGTTGTTCATGAAAAAACCAAGTAGTAGGATTACTCCAATTATAATTAACTCAACTACAACAGAATTGAAGTGATTCTGATCAAAGACCTTCAATATGGCTTCTTTGTTTTTAAAATCAATTATACGTTTAGTGGTTCTTAATTTGAGTCTTAAATCCAAATAGCCTGTTACATGATAGCGATCTTGTTTATTTTCCCGAAGTTTGTTCATTACTCTATCACGACTGACAATATTCTTTCTTAGCTGTTTGTCCACACTTCCGGTCAAATACTTAAAGATATCTTTATTGGTAAATCTGAAATAAAGTATCATCAAGACTTGCAAGGCCATGATACCCGAAAAAAGCCCTAATAGATACAAGATAATTTCCCACTTTTCAGCAAACTCGTTGTTGAATTGAAACCTTGCGATGAGAAAAATGTAGAAAAAAAGAGTTAATAAGGGAACTAAGCTGTTGTTTATTGAGAATTGTGTAAATGGTCTTTCAAGTACACCAATAAAACGAAAACGATGTGAATCCAATATATAACTTGTTATATGCCAGGCCATGGTGAGGTTACCAAATGCCAAGCCTACGAAGAAGAAACTCCAGAAACTAACCTTTCCTAAATATTCAGGATTTAAAAAAAGATAATGTATTCCGTAAACCCTACCCAGACCGCCTGAAAAAGCTGCAATAATGATAATCCAAACAGCTAGAAGAGCAAGGTTTTTCTTGAAGTGGTGAAAGAATAGTTGAAACGGTAGAGAGTAAACTACCTTCTCCAAGACACTATCTAATATAATAGATCTAGTTTTCATCGATAGATAATGTGACAAAGGTGGGGGATAAACCTGAGTTAATCGAAACTGTCTTTACTCTCATGGTTTGATGGCTATATTCACACAAGTAGTCACCACTAATTCTATTTCATAACAATGGGAATTAGTTTAAAACCCCGAGAAATCGGGGTTTTCTTTTATCCTATTGCTTGTTCTAAATCGGCTATTAGATCTTCTACATCTTCGATACCTACACTTAATCGGATCAATGAATCGGTGAGGCCAACTTCTAATCGTTTTTCTTTAGGAATACTTGCATGGGTCATTATAGCAGGATGTCCAACTAAAGACTCTACCCCTCCAAGTGATTCCGCGAGACTAAAGATTTCGAAGCTGCTGATCGTTTTTTCTACTCGCTCAAGCGTATCTTCTTTTTGGATGAATGAAATCATACCTCCAAATCCTTTCATTTGTTTTTTGGCTACCCCATGGTTAGGATGATCTTTAAATCCGGGCCAGAATACCTTGTCTACTTTAGGATGTAATTGAAGATAATGAGCGATTTTTTCTGCATTCTCTGTATGCCTTTGCATTCTTAGATGCAAGGTTTTTATACCTCGAAGGACAAGGAAGCAATCCTGAGGCCCTGGTACGGCACCACTCGAGTTTTGAATAAATGCAAAGTGAGTTTCAAGCTCATCGCTATTTGTTCCTAAAAAGCCCATGATCACGTCTGAGTGACCGGCAATATATTTTGTAACCGAATGCATGACAATGTCCGCGCCTAGATCGAGAGGGTTTTGTAAGTAAGGAGAAGAAAAGGTGTTGTCTACCGCTATTTTACATCCATGTTTATGGCCAATAGCTACAATCGCTTCAATATCAACGATATTAAGCATGGGATTTGTGGGGGTTTCAATCCAGATGAGTTTGGTATTTTCATTTACCGCTTGTTCTACACTGGCTATGTCTTGCAGATCCAAGAAATGAAACCTGATATTATACTTTTGAAAAACCTTGGTAAATAGACGATAACTTCCGCCATATAAATCGGAGCTGCTAATTACCTCATCCCCTGGGTTAAGCATTTTAATAACAGTCTCCGTGGCACTCATACCCGAGGCAAAGCATCGACCAAATCTCGCATTTTCAAGAGCTGCCAGATTCTTTTCCAGAGCGTCCCTGGTAGGGTTTTGCGTACGAGCATATTCATATCCTTTATGAATTCCCGGCTGATCTTGAACGTAAGTAGAAGTTTGAAAGATGGGGGTCATAATGGCCCCTGTTGATAGGTCAGGTTCTATTCCAGCGTGCAAGGCTTTCGTTCCAAATTTCATGTGTATATCCGTTTATTTTCAATCGCACACATGGAATTCCCATAAGCTTATTCATCCTCAGTTGGTATGCTAAGGATTCTAAGTTTATGCTTATTTCATGGTGTTGTTCAACATATTTCTGTACTCAGAAAGCGAATATATAAATTAAGTTTAGCTCTTTCCTGACTTAATTTTTATTAAAAAGAGAAGCCAACTTGCCATTCGCTTCATCGGTTTTCATATAACTCGGAGAAAGAGACGGCTGCCCGGGTAAATTTTCGATGTGAAGCGTTTGAGTGGGGAATGCGAAATTGATCCCAATTTCTTTTGCTAGTCCAACAATGCTTATGAGCACTTCATGGCGGGCTTGTAGTTCTTTGCCCCAAGTTGGAACACCAAAAAATATATAAAACATAATGTTTAGAGAAGATGAAGACATTTCATTGAAATACACATGGTAGTTTTCTTTCCAAGTGTGTGGATGATTTTCTACGATCTCTCTTAGACCTTTTATAAAGATTTCTATAAGCTCAGGGGGCGTATCGTAAGTAATGGAAATGTGAGTATAAAAACGACGATACTTCCTTAACCCATGATTGTCGATGGTGTTATCTGCTAGTTTTCCGTTAGGAATATAGATTAAAGAATTCCTAAAAGTTCTTATCCTCGAAGAGCGAAAGCCTACTTCTTCAACAGTGCCGTCCACATCACTTGCAGTAATCCAGTCACCGACCTGAAAAGGACGATCAATGAATATCATAATTGAACCGAAAAAATTTTTTAAAGTATCTTGAGCGGCTAGTGCAAATGCCAAACCTCCAATCGATAAACCTGTGAGTACAGGAAGGATAGGAATGTTTAGGTTGTCAAGAATAAAAAGTGTACCGATAATGATAACAAAAGTCTTGAGGGTCTTGCGTAACAGTGGTACGAGTTGATCATCTAGTGTATTTTCAGTTTTCTGAGCAAGTTTTACTAGAAATAAAGAGGCAATATTCACGATCCGATAGGCGATAACTGTACCGAACAAAGGCACCATAACGCCAAGAATAAGGTTCACATATTTAGAATAAGTAATTGGGAGCTGCAGTGCAGGTGTAAACATCATCAACAACAACACAATAATGAAAACACTGGTAGGTCTTGCAATCAGCCATAGATACTTATCAGAAGTTCCTCCATCATACCCTGTCTTTCTTAGTAATCTTGAGATTATCCGTTCAGTAATGAAGGCAAATATTTTATAAACAATTGCGCTAATTAAGGCAAGAATGAAAATAGATATGTATTGATAAGTATATAAGCCAAAATATTCTTTGGTTCCAAGCTTTGGAAGTAGTTTCAATAGTTTTCCTGTGCCAAATCGGAAAGTCTCCGAATACAACTCCTTGATAACCCTGAGGCTGGCACTGGAATAGTGCCATTTTCCATCTTCTCCCTTGAGAAGATAGATACCTTCATATTCTTTTACCAATACATATTTATGCCGATTAGCGGCAGAGTCGTAGTAATCGGGACTTTTTGGAATTTCATCAGTAGGTATGTAAATACCTCTGCCGTCAAGAATACGCTTCAGCTCCACCGCTGAGTTTTTAGCGTCTTCAATGCTTTGGCTATTCGTTAAAAAAGGAAGCGCAGCTAACGAATCATTGTAATTTTCAGGCTGTAAATTGTCCAGGTGTGTCCTTACCGCCCCTTGCGGACTTGATAAGTCTACGTATTTACTCTTTTGTCCGAGTAAAAAAACAACTTGAAAACATAAAATGTAGAAGATTATGAAACGCATACTGAAAATCTTTTTTAAGACAAAAGTAAAACTTCAGACACCATTACCTTTGCGGCGCACAAAAAAACGAAGTAGATGTCAAACCCACTTTTAGCAAATTTCAACACTCCTTTTCAACTACCGCCATTTGACAAAATAAAAGAAAATCATTATGTAGAAGGGATAGAAAAGGCGCTTGAAGAAGCGAAAAACGAAATAGATGGTATTATTGAAAACACAGATTGGCCCACTTTTGAAAACACTATTGAAGCGTTAGAAAATTCAGGTCAAAAGTTGGCCCGAAACAGTGCGGTTCTGTTCAACTTAAATTCAGCAGAAACTAACGAGGAAATTCAAAAGATCACACAAAAGGTCTCCCCAAAATTATCTGCGTTTAATAATGAGGTGAAGCAAAATGAATCTCTCTTTGCAAAAGTTAAGATAATTTACGACAAACGAGACTCTCTGTCACTCAATGAGGAGCAACAAAAGTTGCTAAGAGAAACTTATTTTGATTTTGTAAGAAGAGGGGTTGAGTTGGAGGGCTCCAGAAAAGAACGATTTAAAGAAATAAGTATTGAACTATCTAAATTGTCACTTACCTACTCTGAAAACCTGCTTGCTGAAACCAATGATTATGAGTTGATTGTTGAAAATAAAGCGGATTTGAGCGGTTTGCCGAAAGATGTGGTAGAAAGAGCTTCACGGTTATCAAAAGAAAGAGGGCACAAAGGGAAGTGGGTTTTTACTTTACAGGCTCCGAGTTATGTCCCCTTTATGGAGTACGCTGACAATAGAGCACTTAGAGAGAAGATGTTTCGGGCATTCATGAGTAAATGCTTTAAGAATGATGAGAAGGACAATCAAAAGATTGTCCTAAAAATCATCCGACTAAAGGCTGAACTGGCATCTATTTTAGGTTATCCTACCTTCTCACACTACGTTCTGGAACAACGAATGGCCGAAAATCCGAACACCGTCATGCGGTTTCTTGATGATCTATTGGAAAAGAGTTTACCAAAAGCCAAAGAAGAAGTAGAGAATATTCAAGTTTTCATGAAGGAAAAGGGAGCTGATCACAAACTACAGCGATGGGATTGGGCCTATTATTCTGAGAAACTTAGAAAAGAAAAGTATCAGCTGGATGACGAGCTCATAAAACCTTACTTTAAACTTGAACATGTGATTTCAGGAGTATTTCAAACCGCTGAAAAACTTTTCGGAATTTCTTTTGAGGAAAACTCATCCATTCCTGTTTATCACCAGGAGGTGAAAGCCTATGAAGTAAAAAATGAATCGAAAGAGGTTATTGCTGTTTTCCTAGCTGATTTTTTCCCAAGGCCCGGAAAAAGAGATGGCGCATGGATGACATCTTACAGAAATCAAAAAAAAATCGACAATGAAAGGATTATCCCTCAGGTCAGCATTGTGTGTAATTTCACACCTTCATCGCCTGAAAGTCCATCACTTTTAAAATTTAATGAAGTAACTACCTTGTTTCACGAATTTGGACATGCACTGCATGGTATGTTGGCAGATACCCAATATGAAAGTCTGGCAGGAACAAATGTTTACTGGGATTTTGTGGAGCTCCCGTCACAGATCATGGAAAACTGGTGTTATGAAAAAGAATGTCTGGATCAGTTTGCTCATCATTTTGAAACAGGTAAATTGATTCCTAAGGATCTTGTAGATCGAATCAAAAAGTCCTCCACTTATCATGAAGCCTATGCCACAATCAGACAGATTAGTTTTGGATTTTTAGACATGGCATGGCACAGCCTATCCATGGAAGAGGCCAAAGAAATTTCGAATGTAGATGCCTTTGAAAAAGAAGCTTTTCGAAAAACTGAATTATTCCCAAGTGTAGAAAATACGAATATGAGTGTACAATTCGGACATATCTTTAGTGGTGGATATGCTGCCGGTTATTACAGTTATAAATGGGCGGAGGTATTAGACGCCGACGCGTTTTCTGTTTTTAAGAAAAACGGTGTTTTTGACAAAGAGACGGCCAACTTGTTTAAGGAACATATACTTAGCAAAGGCGGCACCAAGCATCCTATGGAGCTTTACAAAGCCTTCAGAGGAAAAGAACCGTCGAACGAAGCTTTATTGAAAAGAGCAGGGCTAGTTAGTTGATTGGCTGTACACTAGCGAAGACTCTAACGATTGTTTTTTATTGCCAAGATCACTTTTAAGATCTTCAATAAGCTGGGTTAGGGCTACTTTTAGTTTTCCCACCTCCGCTTGCTTCTCCGGATGACCGGAAAAAACACGGTCTTTTCCTGTGGGAGATAGAACATGTTGAAAATAGGTTGAGTCTGTGTCTATCTTATTTAATAATGATCCTACTTTTGGTAGGACTGATAATATGTTTTTATGATCTATTTTAAGCATGTTTTCAGAAAGTGCGTAAATCATGGCATTGATTTCACTGTCCTTTAGGTCGATGCGCTCCTCACTATCTGCCCGTAGCGTCTTTAACAGCCTTGATAAGCGTTTGAAAGCTCCATTAGTATGCTGATCTCTTGCGTTTATTCTGGCAATATTTAAAAAAGGTAGATATTTCTTGACCTTCTTCTTCTTAAAATCAAACTCTGCTATTCCTCTGTAAATCTCATTTTTAGTATGTTTAAATTCTGCACTGTTTATCCAAACGGAAGGCAGAATATCAATTTCACAAGTTGGTTTTAAAGCAGTGATCCTAATTCGTGTTTTGTCTCCATAGTCAATGGATTTAAAAGCTGGATCTCCTCTCAAAATGTCAAGTAGTTCCATGGCGAGTCGTTGTACCTCCAGATGAGGTTTATCAGACACCTCTTTTTTTATTACCATAATTTCTACATCGCCGTACAGAAGAATGTTGGAGTATGTTTTTAACTCTCCCTGATATCGGTAATCTAAGTGGTAGCCCCTCTTTTTCAACGCCTTTGATATCTTTTCATGAATTTTTCGGGAAATGGCGTAAACTTTATAAGCATATGAAGGATCAATTTCAACCATTGATTCTAGCGCATATTTTACAGATTTAGGATAATCTGTACTTAAAAAAGCATCAGATAGTATTGATTCTTTAAGTGCTTCATCATACCTTCTACCTTTCAGGTTTTCTATTCTAAGGCTATAGTCATGTGCCATTATAATCGGTAAAATAATCAATTCTATACAGATGAATTGTATTTTAAGAAGATTATAAAAAAATTAATTTTTTAGTTAGGAGATTAATATTAGCCTTCAAATAAATCGAAACAGGGAAAATGCTGTTTCAAATAACTATTATTAATACATCCACCTCCATCTCTTTTTGTAGAAAAGAAAGAAATTATCTTTTAGTTAAAAAGGATAAATTATTGTTAAATGTGGTACATCTCATCGTCAGAATTTTCTTCTCTCCAAAAATAAATTTACTATTGCATTTATTATGATTCTATTTATTAAAATACGTTGAAAAGTATTCTTAAAGGGTATATCTAAACGTACTCTTATTCCTCCGTAACTATTACTTAATTGATAATTGACTTATTGTCATAATTCAACAAGCACGTGAAATGAGCATACGGGTTAAAAGGTAGATTTATCTAACCGTCAGATAAATCGGTCTTGCTAATGCTGTTTATGTTGAATTCCATGTGTGCAATCGTAAAACAGACTATATACACATGAAAGAATCATTATCTATAGCTAAAATTTTTAGGCTTTTTTTTGAGGCCTTAAGAGGTAAAGAAACAGAATTTACCACTGGGAGTATCAATCGTGCGATTGTTCTCTTGTCCATTCCTATGATCGCAGAGATGATCATGGAATCCTTATTCGCTGTGGTGGATGTTTTTTTTGTATCAAAAGTCAGCGTAAATGCGGTTGCTACAGTAGGATTAACCGAATCGGTGCTAATGGTTATCTATTCTTTGGCCGTGGGACTTAGTATGGCAGTAACAGCTATTGTAGCGCGCAGAATTGGGGAGAAAAATTACAAAAAGGCCAATAATGCTGCCTTCCAGGCAATACTCATTGCGGTGATTGTTGGAGTAAGCCTTGGAGTGCCAGGATTTATTTATGCAGAAAAAATTTTGAGCCTCATGGGCGGAGATCCTGATTTAATTTCTGAAGGAGTCGGATATACCGAAATAATGTATGCTGGAAACCTCAGTATTATCTTGATTTTCTTGATTAATGCGATTTTCCGTGGAGCTGGTAATGCCTCCATAGCGATGAGGTCGCTATGGATTGCTAATGGGTTAAACATTTTTTTGGATCCATTATTTATTTTCGGGTTTGGCTTCATTCCTGCGCTTGGAGTGGAAGGCGCGGCAATTGCTACCACTACTGGAAGATCTATTGGAGTTATCTATCAGGTATTCCATTTACTGAATGGAAAATCTATAATCAAAATAAGTTGGGAGAATCTTGTGGTACGGTGGAAAACCATCAAAGAAATGCTTGTCGTTTCAACCGGAGGAGTTTTTCAGTTTTTGGTGGAATCTGCTAGTTGGATTTTTCTTGTTAGAGTGATTGCTCATTTTGGATCAGAGGTATTGGCAGGCTATACCATCGCTTTTCGGGTTATTGTTTTCACATTGCTACCTTCTTGGGGGATGGCCAATGCAGCGGCTACGCTGGTTGGGCAAAACCTTGGAGCAGGCTTTCCTGATCGTGCTGAAACATCTGCCTGGAGAACTGCACTTTGGAATACCATTTTTCTAGTACTGGTTGCTATCGTATTTTTCATTTTTGCCGATCCTATCCTTTCACTTTTCGCTAAAGAGGTTTCAGTTAGATCAATCGGTATTGAAGCACTAAGAATTATTTGTTTCGGATACATTTTTTTTGCTTACGGAATGGTCATAGGTCAGGCGTTTAATGGTTCCGGAGATACATTCACCCCTCTTATCATTAGCTTAATTGTATTTTGGGCAATTCAAATACCTCTAGCTTACGTATTGTCCATCACTTACAATTGGGGTCCGACGGGTGTTTTCTTTTGCATTGCCTTGTGCCATAGTTTATATGCCGTAGTAGCAATTATGCTTTTTAAACGAGGAAAGTGGAAGACCGTTAAGGTTTGATTAATACTTGAATGTATAAAGTTCCAGGTTTGATCCCCAGGTAGTAAAAACGTGGAATTCGCTACTCACACTCGAATAAAGAATGTTTACTTCATGTGCAGAGTTTAGCGGGTTGCCAGTTACTAAATTTCCAGATTTATCATAGAGGTAAAGATTTTCTGTTGAAGTATCCGTAAACGTAACCAGGTCTTTTCCAGCCCCAAATTCATAGTATTGTATAAAGATGGGTTCATTTGAGAAATAATCTTTTTTGAAAAGCAAGTTGCCCGTGTCATCTAAGACGTCGTAGGTGCTACCATCACTTCTAACAATCAAAAAAGACCTTCCTTCTCTATCCGGAACTAACTGAAACTTGGTTTCTGCCGAAGTTTTTATTAGTTGGTTTCGTTGAATTACGTCGCCTTCTAGCGTTAGTTCTGTAAACTCACCTGCCTCTGATATAACGGTCATCGATGAGTTGCCTAGACTATTACCAGATCGTATAAAATAGCTTCGGTCTAGTCTTTGTCCCGTTTCAAAAGGAAAGCCAGTCATGTTTTCTCCTCTTCGATTGCTAACATTTATGATTCCATTTTCTTGAACTGATAGCATAATGTCTCTTCCACCAAGTCTTTTATGCACTAGCGGAGTCAGAGCTGCCCTTTCAAAATTTCTAGGCTTCCATCCCTCGAGCGGGTTTAGGTCTTTGTCCGTAAGATAGACTCTACCTTCACTATCGGTCACTGCCATTCTATATTTTCGGCTTAGGTCGTAATCAATTAAGTTGAAATGACTAATATTTATATCATTTAAAGATTTAGGAAATCCAGGGATAGATTGTCCGGTTCTATCCCAAATGTGAACACTGGTATTGGTGGCAAATACACATTGCAACTTACCGTTTTTGTAGTAATCTATCGGGAAAATGTCACTTACAATCTTTCCATCAATCTCTTTTGACCAAAGGGTTTTTAGGTTTTGATCCAGATAATAAATGGTTCTGGCGCTATCTTGAACAATCATATCCAGATCTTGATGTATATGCGTTTCAATCAGAAATGGTCTTGTTATGAGGGGGCTTTTGAAACTTAATCCTGTCTCTGCCTCACGTCTAAGGAGATTTTTAGGTTTCACTGTCGGTTGGCTGAAAGTGAAGTTGGTGAAATACCGATTATCTAGATAACTAAATTGAAATGCGGCAAATTCGAAGTTCTGATAAGTAGACAGATTGGTTTCAAAATGTTCTCTCCATGAGCTGCTTACATTGGATTTTATGATTTTGGTCGTTCTGGGTATGTTGATGAACAGACTCAGGTTTGCAGCATTATTCGCACGTTGAAGGAACTCATTTATTCGTAGGGACTTCGCCCAGGTATCTTCATTTTGAATAGACGAGATAAGATCTTTTAGCTCCTGGAGATCATTAGCAATAATGAGGTAATTCCGATAATTGATATAAAAAGACTGATCAAAAGAACCAGCAATTTCTCCTAAAAATGTCACAGGAAAATTTTTTATTGGAAGATACTTAATTTCGTTTTCACTATATGGTTCCATGTAGACAGTATCGCCCCTTGAATGGGCGATGCGCTCTGTGAGATGCTTGAAAAAGTTAAGAGAGTTTTCAGTACTTGCCAATTTCAGGATACACATTCTATTGTTTTCTCTGCTAGAACCAGATTCTAGCTGGACTATTCCAATCTCTTTATCTACAAGATCGAGTACCTGATCCACATTAAAATCAAATGATCTCTTCAACGAATCCTGATAGGCTTTAACATCTGGTTCCCAGGAAGAGATATATTCCATTTGTTTCTCTTTCCACGACGACATATCAGTGGAGGATATATGTAAAACATAGGCTGTGTTTTCGGGTATCACTTCTGCCATGTCAAAACCTGATGGTTGTTTTACTTGAGTATTAATCCATCCTTTGTCTGCATAGGAAAAGCCTGATATGCTAATGAAACCAGAATCAACTTGAGTGGTGAAATTCCCATTTTTGAACGGTAAGTTAATTTTGTTATTGGAAATACCGGAAAGAAGTTTGCTGGATTGTTCGTAATTCACGTGAATATCCAATAAGCCAGAAGTAGGAAGATTCTCTTCTTGACGAAACTTCTCCATGTACGGAATCTGATCTCCTTTTATAGTTCTTATAGCATCTTCTACAAGGTAAGGAGTGAAGCTGGCTAGCAGGTAGTTCTTATAAAAAATGCAGGTGAAAGTATCGCGATCTTTTGATATCTCAGTGATTTTATACCCATTATAGTTTCTTGTCTTAAAGCGATATCCGCTTTCTTTTAGATGCCCAATAGTTGCTCCAATAAAAGTATTTTGAGAGATATTTTGAATAGCTAATACATACAAAAAATCAAGATCATTTCTGGAGATTTTATGCATGGAAATAAGCATAGGAACTTGCCTGAAAATAGTAGTGAGTCCGCCACTACCATTTATTGAATCTAAGAATAAGATTGCCTGATCAATTTTGGCAAAACTTTCCATCTCCTTTAGGTTTTTCCAAATTGGATACCCACTTAACGTAGAATAATCCCGCAGTAACTCTACTTCAAAAACCATTGCTGCATCTGCAGGGATAAAACTCCAAGATGAAATAGCCGAATACTTCACCCATTTTTCGTAAGCAAAGTAACCAGAACCAGCCAAGAGGAGGATGGCAAGTACAATAAGAAGTTTCTTCAACAGAATCAGTTGATTTCCTTCAAAAATAACTTACATCTTTGCTTTTTGATGACTTCCAAGCAATTTTGAAAATGTTTTAACCCGTCTATTTTAGTTTCCATGCCAAGAAGGGAATTAGGCTCATATATAGATAGAACTTATAAAATTGTAAGACAAGATCTGATTAACCGATTCAAGGAGGAAGGTGTGGATCTTACTCCTGAACAGTGGGTAGTGGTTTCTAAGTTAAAAACTGACGGAAAGATGTATCAAACAGACCTGGCCAACCTTACTTTTCGCGATAAACCCACTGTTTCCAGAATCGTGGATTTACTCGTAAGGAAAAACATGGTAGCACGCGAGCGAGACCAAAAAGACGGCAGGAAATTCTTCATATCTCTTACCCATCATGGGAAAAAAGTGGTGAAAAAAGCCTATCCGGCAGTAGAAGCTTCAAGGGAACTTGGTTGGACTAATTTATCTGAAGAAGAATACACTTTGTTGATAAAGTTGTTGGACAAGATCTTCATTAACTATATCAATGATAGAGAGAACTAGAATTATTAATTAGAGTAACGTTTATTTTGAAATAAGCGGCTGACAAAGAAAGTCTAAACAGTGGAAGAAAAAGGGATCTAATTTTGATCCCTTTCAATCTGGTACATGTTAGGTTACAACGTGCCTCTAAGCTCTTGTTCGCGTTCCAACGCTTCGAATAACGCTTTAAAGTTACCTTTTCCAAAGGAAGTTGCTCCTTTTCTCTGAATAATTTCAAAAAACATAGTAGGCCGTGCCTGGACGGTCTTGGTGAAAATTTGTAATAAGTAACCTTCCTCGTCCCTATCAACTAAGATTCCGAGTGACCTTAACGCTTTAATATCTTCATCTATTTCTCCTACACGCTCATGGAGTGTGATGTAATACGTATCCGGGACCTTTAGAAATTCAACACCTCTATTGCGAAGTTCCATGACTGTCTTGATGATGTTATCTGTAGCTACAGCAATGTGTTGTACTCCTGCTCCTTCATAAAATTCCAGGTATTCATCTACCTGAGATTTTTTTAAACCAGGTGCCGGCTCATTAATTGGAAACTTTATTCTTCCATTTCCATTACTGACAACTTTGCTCATCAAAGCGGTATAATCTGTAGAAATATCCCTATCGTCAAAAGATAAGATTTGTTTAAAACCTAACACCTCCTGGTAGAACTTCACCCACTTATTCATTGCACCTAATTCCACGTTTCCTACCATATGATCAACATATTTCAACCCAACAGGATCGGTTTTAAATTTAGGGTTCCATCTCTTATAGCCAGGAAGAAAAGTACCGTGATAGTCCTTCCGTTCAATAAATAGGTGTATTACTTCACCGTAGGTATGAATGCCTGATTGAATCACTTTCCCATCTTCATCTTCTATTGTTTGTGGCTCTAAATAGGACTTTGCGCCCCGTTTAATCGATTCATGAAAAGCATAGGATGCGTCATCGACCCACAAAGCAGTTACTTTCACTCCATCTCCATGCTTATCTATATGTTTACCTATTTCAGTTCCACTACGCAAAGGAGAGGTAAGCACTAATCTAATTTTGCCTTGAAAAACGACGTAGGATTCTCTGTCTTTGATCCCTGTTTCTAGTCCAGCATAGGCGAGGGATTGAAATCCAAATGCAGATTTATAGAAATGAGCAGCCTGCTTTGCGTTACTTACATAGAGCTCTAAATAATCAGTGCCACTAATAGGCATAAAATCCGTTACCTGGGGAGTAGATTTAGTAGCAGTACGTATCATTTAGAGTTGTTGTTGTAACAATAAATTTAATGATAATTTGGTTGAATTTCAATTAGTAAAGAAAACAATATATGATCTCAATATAATTGCTTAAACTGGCGGCTATGAGGTAATGAGACCTTTCAAAGCCTCCCAGGTTCATCCGCTCATGACAGATTTTGTAACTCATCTACTATCAAACATTTTATCGCCTTTTTGATTCTAATTCACAAGGATTTAATCTTCGACATGGCCCGATCAGGCTACTGCCTTAATTTGCATAGGCTATGCAATTTTCCGAGCGCTTAGAATATTATTGATTAGAAGGACTGAGTCTATGAGCAAATCGCGCAT
>JBCCLN010000062.1:0-18036 GCA_039026865.1 Bacteroidota bacterium
AATTCTTGAACTGAGTTTTTAGAGGTGCCCTTGAGGAATCAAAAATTATACAGTACGAATATTAGCATACTTTGAAAAATACGCCTTTTGGCCCAACGCTTCGTTACTCAAAATTTCAAAAGCCTCATTTACGACCAGTAAACTATGTTTTTGAAATGCTGAAAGCCTTGATTTGAACCCAAAATCCAATTTTGCAAAGGATGCTATTCAACTACGGTAAATCAATTACTTGAATCAACCCGCCACTAGTTGTGGCGAATAATGCAGGTTAGAGTGAAAACAATTAAATTTTTTATGCTAACAATGATCAATCTTTTTAAAAAAAGATATACTATGTCCTTTCAGCTTCAAACCAACACCTAATGGGAGAAAAGTTGAAACATCGCGAAGCTTACATAGTAATTCTAATGATCAGTTGCTAGGCGAAGGATGAAAACCTAAGGATAACCAAACGAGTGATCTTTTTTATGATAAATGATTTTCTTACTACTATGGAACCGGATCGTATCCACTTCCACCCCATGGATGGCATTTTACGATTCGCTTAAAACCCATCCATACCCCCTTGAACCCATGTTTTTGGATGGCTTCTTTAGCATAATTCGAACATGTAGGCGTAAAGCGGCAAGTGCTCGGAAGAAGTGGAGATATGATATATTGATAAAAGAGTATAGGTATGATCAATATTTTAATTATTAAGCTGCTCATCACGCAAAAGTATCATTCAAAACTTGCATTCAAGGAGAAAAATCATTCTGTTTGCTATCTCACCCATATGCCGTTGGAAGCGTTACTGATCTTTTTGATACTGTGAGAAAATTCATTCTTATTCCGTTTCTTTTAATCTCCTTGATCTGCTGCTATGCACAATCGAAAACGGATAGTTTGGTTATAAAGAAAGTATGGATTGAAGGAAACAGAAAAACGAAGTCGCAAATCATCTTCAGAGAACTCAGTTTTGAAGAAAATGAAATTTATGCCCGCTCAGCTTTCGATAGCCTATTTGAATGGAACAGAAACCGAATCTATAACACCAACCTTTTTAACTCGGTAGAAATGCGCTTTATCAATGAAAAAGATGGAGAAATAGAGGTAAAAATAACAGTAGATGAGCGATGGTATTTATATCCGACTCCTATATTCAAACTTATTGATCGAAATTTTAATGACTGGTGGGTAAATAGAAACAGAGATCTAAGTAGAGTGAATTACGGTATCAGATTATCTCAATTTAATTTTAGAGGAAGAGGAGAAATCTTGAGGGTTGTTCTGCAATCCGGATTTACTACAGCCCTTGGTCTTCAATATAGCATACCTTACATCGATAAGAAACAAAATCAAGGTCTCCATTTCAATCTAAGCTATTTTGAGGCAAAGAATGTTGCTTATACCACTAGAGAGGGCATTCAAAGGTTTACTTCTGATATCGAGTCAGATTTAAAACAAGTATATTTCAATAGTATTCGACACTCCTATCGGACCTCATTTTATACTTTTCATACAACCTCGCTTGGTCACTATCATATTAAAATTGCAGATACACTTACACTGTTAAATCCCAACTACCTTGGAGACAGTCGCACATTACAAAGACATTTTTTTGTGGGTTATTCCTTCCGATATGATAAACGAAATAACGTGAACTATCCAACTAGAGGTGGGCGAATTTTAGCAAACGTTTTTAAACATGGATTAGGTATATATCAAGACGGAGTGGACTACTGGAGAACACGACTTAAGATGTCCAAATATTGGGATCTTAACAATAAATTGTATGCAGCAAGCGATGTATCCATATTTTCCACCTTTCCAGCCAACCGAGATTATTTCAACTACTACAAAATTGGTTTACTCCTGGAAGCACTGCGAGGATATGATCTTAATATCATTGAAGGAAGTTCGTATGTCATTCAGAGAAATGAAGTCAAATATCAATTTTTTGGACGGAAATATGATATTAGCAGAGCAATGCCTATCAGGCAGTTCCAAACTTTCCCGATGAACATCTATTGGAAAGTATTTTTCGATCATGGCTATGCCAAAAGTTATCCAAACTATGACGGTAGCGAACCTCTTTCTGACAGTTATTTATATAGTTTTGGAACCGGCTTAGATTTCGTTGTAGTTAATGATATTACGATAAGGTTGGAATTGGCCAGAAATGCGCAAAATCAAAATTACTTTTTTATCAATTTTCTATCGCTACTCTAATCACGCCGGTTCAAGCTAAATATTAGGGGAAGATTAAGGATTTTTATTTGGGGAAGCTAAAAATTGCACTGATTAAATGCCTACGGTAAATCAATGACTTGAATCAACCCTCCACTATTTATGGGTTAATAATCCGGGTTAATACTTTACGAACAGACCCATGTTTCTGCAGAAGATCCAAAGCTTCTTTCCTTCCTTTTCCTGTTTTTTTCATAATGATATCTACCCCTCTTGCCATCAATTTTTTGTTCGTTGGCTGCATATCAATCATCTTGTTTCCTTCTATCCTACCTAATTTGATCATCACAGTAGTGGATATCATATTTAAAGCCAATTTTTGAGCAGTCCCTGCCTTCATTCGAGTACTCCCTGTGATAAACTCCGGCCCTACAACTATTTCAATTGGGTATTCGGAGGCTAAGGCTAAAGGAGTATCAGGGTTGGCGGTAATGCACCCTGTCAACAGACCGCACTTGCCCGCTTGTTCAATTGCCCCTACAACGAAGGGAGTAGTGCCAGAAGCAGCAATACCAATAAGTGTGTCGTTCTTATTAGGATCATAATATAGTAGATCTTTCCAGCCTTGATCCTTATCATCTTCCGCAAATTCAACGGCTTTTCGAATGGCTCTATCTCCTCCGGCTATCAAACCAATAACAAGGTTATCTGAAACCCCAAATGTAGGTGGACATTCAGAAGCATCCACAATCCCTAGACGTCCACTTGTGCCAGCTCCAAGATAGAATAACCTTCCGCCATCTAGCATTCTGGGTATAATATTCTCCACGAGTCTTTCAATTTGAGGAATAGCTACCTCTACCGAATCTGCGATTGTCTTATCTTCTTTATTAATGTTTTTGAGTAATTCACCAACGCGCATTTTTTCCAAATGATCGTAATGTGAATCCGACTCGGTAAGCGGTTTTTTATCCATATTGCTGATGATACAAAAGCAACCCCGCAACTGGTGATTGAACAATCTTTTTAATTGTAATACCACGCTGAACACCAACTTCCTTTAAGGCATCAGTAAAATAATAAGCGATAGAACCAGAAAAATAAAAAGGTATTTCCATCCTCTTTTTTCTAAAAAAGAAGGCATCAAAAAAGTCGTTAAACGCTTGGAAAACAAGTTGATAAATCTCCGGATAAGATCTATGTTTATGAATAAAGCGAGCAAAAGAAGCTAAAAAATGGTTCGGACGAGGTTGATGGTAAATACGTTCTATTACACTGTGAGCGGTGAGTTGATATTCATTTTGGAAATCATCTATGAGATCCTTGGAAAGGTTTTCTCTAAACACTCCCATCATTAACTTTTTCCCTAAATAGGCCCCACTTCCCTCATCACCTAACACGTACCCCAATGAGGCACTTATTTTGCTCACCTTTTCTCCATCATAAAAGCAAGCATTAGAGCCGGTGCCAAGAATACAAATATTCCCTTGCTCCTTTCCGCATAAAGAACGAGCCACTCCTATAAGATCGTTTTCAACATATACATTTCCTAGAAAAACCTCGCTAAGAGAATGAGTCACGTCTGCTTTTTGCGTATCGGTATCTATACCTGCGGCGTACAAATATTTCGGGATTTTTTCTTTGATCCGATCACCAAAAACCTGTAGAATACTGGTTTTGAAATCATCTAAATTATGAGTGTAGGCATTGAATCCAATAGTTTCAAATTGCTCTGTTTTTCCCTCGTTTACCACTCGCCATTGCGTACCTGTGCCGCCTGCATCTCCTACAATAAACGAAAAATTATCCATTGGCCGATTTATATATTTTTTCGATGATCTCTACTGTTTTTAAACCTTCCAGCCCATTTGTAGCAATGCAACCATCGTTTTTTAGTACATCAATCAAATTTTTGTATACCTTATCGTGGTTACTCATACTCCCTTGGTATTCGCCGTATTCATTAGCAGGATTTCCTTCTCGAAGCTCCCCTATGGGATTTCCTTCGAAAGACTGATATTCTAACTTATTTAAGTATTGCCCTCCAACTTTGACCGTACCTTTTTCACCAAAAATAGTTATGGAGCCTTCCATATTTTGATGATACGTGTTTACCGTGTAGTTAATAGTACCTAATACACCATTTTTAAATCTAAGAGAAACCACTCCGGTATCTTCAAATTCAATCACATTTTGATGAGCATAGTTTTGAATCATGGCAGATGATTCTTCAATATCCCCGATCATCCAATACAGTAGATCCACAAAATGACTAAATTGTGTAAAAAGTGTGCCCCCATCCAGACTTTTTGTGCCTCTCCATTTTGACTGTTTATAATAAGCCAAATTCCTATTCCAAAAGCAGTTTAGCTGAATTGAATAAATCTTCCCAAATGAACCATGATCAATTTTATTTTTTACTGCTTCAATGGCTGGGTTGAACCGATTCTGTTTAACGATAAATAGACGCTTGTTGTGACGTTCCGCGGCCTTTATCATCTCTTCGCAATCTGAAGTTGTAATAGCCATAGGTTTTTCACATAATACATGAAATCCACTGGTAATTGACTTTATAGAATGCACTGCATGAAGACCATTGGGAGTACAGATAGCCACCACATCCATATCAACCTCTTTTAAAAATACATCCAAATCGTAGTAATAAGGCGCATTGAATTCATTGCCTAGTTTCTGTGCTTTTTCTTCGTTTATGTCACAGACTGCGGCCAACGAGGCAAGTTGCCGAATGTGTCCAGCATGACGCCGGGCTATTCGTCCACAACCTACTATTCCGATATTAATGCACATGAAGTTTGAATAATAATTCTTCTAACTTTTCTACTAAATTTCTATGCGAAAATTGAACTAGGATTGATTTGAGATGCTCCAGAGAAGGTCCCCTTTTGTTTTCAAATACATCTTCAATGAAACTTCTAATCGATTCAATTTCATTGTAAGAAAAAATTTCACCTAGATCTTTCTTGTTCATAATATCTCCAAGATCACTCTCACGCTGACCAAGGCACAGAATCATTCTCTTCGCAGCTAAGTACTCAAAAAACTTCACAGGCAAAATCCACCTGGAGTTGTTAGACTTGTTAAGAAGAAGCAAAAGTAGATTACATTTTTGATACTCCAGTTGAAGAGCATCATGAGACAAATACCCAAGGAATTGAATTTTATTTTTCAGTTCCTGAAGCTTCAACAAATCGTCTTTTATAGAAGCGGAAACAATACCACCGATTTTTATCTTAAGTCTGGAAGCAAAATATGGGTTTTCACGGCACATCTGATCCAACAACATCCAAAGTTTTGACGGATTTCTAAGCTCATTTAGCATCCCAAAGTAGCCAAGAGTGAAATGACTTTCATCTGTATTTATTGATTCTGAAGCCAACGCTGAGACACCATTATTTAGCACCTCCACATTCCCGAGAGCCTTGGCCAATCGGGCACTCACCGTAATTACGTTATCCGCTTGTTTCAAAACAGATCTCTCCAAGTATTCATGAACATTCATTGCCAATGAGGTAGTGTTGAGTTTTGAGAGTATATCCCATTTGCTCCATGGATCTCTAAAGTCAGCAAGCCATTTCACTTGTGTTTTGTTTTTGATACTCCTACCTATCAAATGCATACTGTGAGGCGGACCTGTGGTGATAACTGTTGATATACCTTCTTTCTTGATAAATTCAACGGCAAAATTGGTTGCTTTTTTTACCCAAAAAACCCTTGGATCTGGTAGTAATAGATTCCCTCTTATCCAAACAGCCAGTTTATCCTTTACGGTCCTATTACTTTTCTCCATCACAAGACCTTGTTGTACATTGCTTCGTTCTTTGTTTCCTGTCAAATTATGGAATAGCTGAACGGGTTCCCAAATTGGTAGCTTACAAGTTTGGATATCTTTTACCTTTCTGACCAAAGTTTCATCTTTGATTTCGAATTGAGGATTTTCAGGGGTTAGAATGATTGGCTCCCATGCTTTTTCTTTTAGCTGTAAAGCGAAGTTCATCCATCGCTGCACTCCTACCCCTCCGCTAGGAGGCCAATAGTAGGTAACAATAAGAATTTTCCGAGACGTCATCTTAAAAAGAAAGCAAATCAAGTATATAACTTATTCACCCGAAAGAGATTTCTCTATTAGTTTAACTATCTCATCCTCTTCATGGGGATGAAACCAATGAATATCATCGTATCTCTTAAACCATGTCATTTGACGTTTTGCATACCTTCTGCTATTTCTTTTTAGTAATCTTATTGTTTCTTTCTTATCATATTTACCTTCCAAATGATCAAAGATTTCTGTGTAACCTACCGTCTGTAAAGCATTATGGTTTTTGTATCTGATTAATGCAGATGCTTCCTCAAATAGCCCAGCCTGGATCATATTATCCACTCTTCTATTGATGCGCTGAAAAAGCAAGAGCCGATTCTGCTCTAGCCCGATTTTAAGATTATTATATGGCATTTCTGTTTTTACGTTTTTTCTAAAAGAAGTAAATGATTTACCTGTTCCTCTTGTAATTTCTAAAGCTCTGATAACTCGTTGACCATTATTTCTATCTACCGCTTGATAATATTCAGGATCTGTTTCTTTAAGCTCATCCAGTAATGCAGAGAGTCCTTTTTCTTTTATTTCATTATTTAATGTCTCCCTGATAGAAGGATAAATTTTTGGCATTTCATCGAAACCTTCCCAGATAGCTTTTAGATAAAGTGTGGAGCCTCCTACAGCGATTACCATCGCGTTTCTTTTATGTAGTTGCTTTATCTTTTCTATTGCATCCCTGCCATATTCACCAGCACTATAGAGATTCAGTATGGAATGCGAATCAATGAAATGGTGTTTTACCTCCTTAAGTTCTTTAGAATTTGGTTTTGCGGTACCGATATGCATTTCTCTGTAAAACTGTCTAGAATCCACTGAGACAATTTCCGTTTCAAATCGCTTTGCTACGCGAATGGAAAGTGTTGTTTTTCCTGTAGCGGTAGGTCCTACAATTGAAACCAATAATGGTTTTTGGTTTAAGTATTTGCGATGATCTTTAGACACCGATTAGTTTTTTTGATCATTTTGCAAGTTTTAAAGGTAAATGATCATTTTCTGTTATTAATAATGCATTTTTTTAACCTTCTGCTTTTCTAAATTGCCTAATTTTATGATAATGGCAGTAGCTACGTCAAATAACACCATTGAAGTACTTAAAAACAAAATCGCAAGTCTTGAGATTGAACTCGAGAATGCGCAAAGAGAACATCATGCCCTAATCGACAAAACCAATCAAAGCCTTAAATATCTTTTTGACAACTCCAATGATCTCATTATCATTTTTAAGGTTACAGGGGAAATTCGCTTTGCAAATGATGTGATTAAAAAGAAATTGAGCTACAGCGAAGAAGAAATCACTGACCTTAAATTTTTGGATTTAGTACATCAAGATTATCGAAAAGGATCATTACAAAATATTCTTAAAATAACCGCCGGAAGTAAATTCGAAAAATTTGAGACGATACTCATCTCCAAAACAGGAAAAAACATCTATGTAACCGGAAAAATGACCTCCGTTTTTGAAAATGAGGAACCAGCGGAGTATCGGTGTGTATTTTATGATATAACTGAGCGAATAAGAGCTGAAAGCGCACAAAGCCTTTATTATCAGATAGCTAATATCACGATGACTGAAAGTGACCTGGAACAGTTGTACCAAAACATTTACTTCCAGCTAAACCAGATGCTCAGAGTTAAAAATTTTCAGATCAACCTAAGAGAGAGAAATAAATACAAACGGATATTTTGTATCAATGAAAAGCTGGAGGACCAACAACTTTCTTTTGATGTGGACAATATCCTTATGGATTACGCTTTCGAAAGAGGGCGTTCACTCATTATCTATGAAGACGGAATAGAGAAAATTGGTCTACAAAAAGGTATAGAATTTAAAGATCCAATACCTAAAATATGGTTAGGTGTCATCATTACAAGAGCGAATGAAAGTGGGATCGTGTCTGTTTGTAGTTATAAAGATCAAAGCTCATTTAACAACAAAGATCTCGAACTTCTGGATTATATAGCCGGCCAGATAAGTCTGGCTATGGAACGGCAAGACAAAGAAGAAAAGATTGTCAATCAGGCAGCAGCATTAGGCGCTATTTTCGATAGCAGTACTCATGAGATATGGTCTGTTGATAAAAAACTGAGGTTTACATCATTCAATGAGAACTATGCCGCGGCATTCGCTAGGTATTATGATATTTCACCAAAGATCGGAGAAAGCCTGCAAGAGGTTTCTCTCGATATGCTATCAATGGAGAGGGTAAAATTTTGGATAGAACAATACAATAAAGCTTTTGAAGGAAAGTTTGTGAACTTTCAAATAAAAACGAAGGATAAAGAGGGAAAAATGGTATGGAGAGAAGTATTTATTAATCCGATTTTTCTTCCAGATGGTCGGATTGAAGAACTGTCTATTATTGCTAATGATATCACCGAAAAGAAAGAATCCGAAAGTGCGCTAATTGCGAGTGAAGAAAAATTCCGTAATATCTTCGAATCTTTTCAAGATATCTATTTCAGATGCAATATGGAAGGTACCATTACTATGATTAGTCCATCGGTACAGGAAGTTCTTGGCTTTTCCCCAGAAGAAATGGTAGGCACCAACGTCATGCAATATGCTGCTCAAAAACGTCAGATTTTTCTGATGTCTGCCAGGGTAATCTCAGAAGAAAGAATTCGTAACATAGAAGGCACTATCAATGACGCTAATGGAAATAAACTCTCATTTCTCCTAAATATACGTCTTATAGAAAAAGATAAGACCAAAGAAGTGGAAGGTGTAGCAAGAGATATTACACAACTGAGAAACACCAATAAACAGCTTAAGAAAGCCAAAGAAATGGCAGAACATTCGGTAATGGTTAAAGATCGTTTCCTTGCAAATATGAGCCACGAGATACGTACACCTATGAATGGCATTATTGGTATGATCGATGTTTTGGCAAGTACTAGTTTAGATTATGAGCAAACAGAATTTGTTAGAACCATCAATAGGTCATCTCAAACCCTAATGAATATTCTTGATGATATCTTAGACTTATCTAAAATAGAGGCAGGGAAAATGGAATTAAGATCCAGACCGGTAGATCTGGTAAAAACAATGAAAAAGGTTTACAGTCTTTATTCACAACAAGCAGCTTCTAGAGGACACACACTTTTTCATCATGTAGATCCGAACATTCCAAAAATGATTCTTGCAGACGAAACAAGACTCATACAAGTAATATCAAATCTCACGTCTAACGCAATTAAATTTTGCAAAAATCCTGGTGACATCAACATGAGTATTCAAGTATATGCGAAAAAAGGAAAAGAATACTCATTTAAGGTTTCCATTAAAGACTCTGGTATTGGTATCTCAAAAGAAGATCAAAGGAGCCTATTTCACAGTTTTCACCAGTTAGATAACAGCAGTTCCAAAAATTTTGGAGGAACCGGGCTTGGTTTAGCCATTTCTAAAGAATTAGTAAAGTTGATGAAAGGCGAAATTGGGGTAGTATCTACTAAAGGGCTAGGAAGCACTTTTTGGTTTACTTTTAAAGCTTCTGAAATAGAGGTTGAAAATGAAAAACAGGTTTCTTCTAATGAATTGTTAACCAAACAATTTATAGAAATGCAACCCTTAATACTTCTCGTAGATGACAACGAGGTAAATAGAAAAGTTGCAAGCCACATTCTGATAAAGTCTGGATGTAAGGTTATAGAGGCCGTAGATGGATTTGATGCCATCGAGAAAGCCAGCCAAAAACCATTTGATTTAATCCTTATGGATATTCAAATGCCGAAAATGGACGGAACAAAAGTAACGGAAGAGATCAGAAAACTTGATCTAAAAACATGCCCTCCTATTATTGCTATGACGGCTTACTCTATGAAGGAAGACAAAGAACGATTTCTCTCAGCAGGTCTGGATGATTATTTAGCTAAACCAATAAAAGCAGATGGCCTAATTCAAAAAGTAAAAGACTGGGTAAGATTTGAATCAGCAGTAGAAATACCAGATAACTCCCCGATAACACAACCAAAAGCTCAAACAATAAACCATGAGACACTAGATCAGCTTTCTAAATATGGAGGTAGGGATCTTATTGAATCAACCTTCGTAGATTTTAATGAAGAGGCAACAAGACTCATTAGAGATACTATTCTGCATTTTAATGCAAGTGATTTCGAAAAAATGAAAGATGAGCTACATACACTTAAGGGAAACGCTGGAACACTGGGCGTTGAAAAATTATGCGATCAGGCCGCGCATATTGAAAAACGACTAAAAGAAAACACATTTGAAGGATTGAAAAATGAAGTAATGAAGCTCAATTTTCTATTTCAGGAATTCAAAGAAAGTTTCAGAAATATTCTTATAACAGATGAGTAAGAAAATCATTGTAGCTGAAGACAGCAGTGTCATTCAAAATCTTACCAAAAAGATTTTATCTCAACTAAATTTTAGTATCGTCTTAGTAAAAAATGGAAAACAAGTACTTGACTTGATTATTAAAGATACCTACCACTTAATTCTATTAGATATACATATGCCTGTAATGGATGGGATGGAATGCGCTAAAAGCATTCGATCAATGGGTGGAGAAAATAGTAATATTCCCATTATTGCTATTACCGGAAATGCTAATAACTACACTGAGGAGGAATTTGAAGCTGTGGGAATCAATGCTTTTATCCCTAAACCACTAAACTATGACTCATTGGTGGAGAAGGTAAAAGAGTTTACCAATGATCATTAAATACACCAATCATTTCTTACATAGATTAGAAAGTATCCTGTCAGAAACCGAGTACATACTCAGATATGAAAAAGGAAATTTTCAGTCCGGATATTGCCTTCTGAACGATAGTAAGGTTGCTGTAGTCAATAAATTTTTTGCGCTTGAAGGGAAAATAAACGGTCTAATAGAAATCCTACGTGCAATAAAAGTTGATATAAGCAAACTCAGTGACCCCAATAAAAAGCTTTATTCCGAAATCACCAGTAATCACCTGCGGTTTTGAGGGTCACTTTTCTTGGCTCGGGCACCTCCCAAGGTGTACCGGTTATTGGTTGTAACTGCGAAGTTTGCTCATCTATTGACTATCATGATAAGCGATTAAGATCATCCATTTTCATAGAATGCAATGAGCTTAATCTGGTGGTAGATACGGGACCGGACTTCAGGCAGCAAATGCTTCGAGAGCGCGTCAGAAAACTTGATGCTGTTCTTTTCACACACGCGCATAAAGATCATACTGCCGGATTGGATGATATTCGCAGCTTTAACTTTCTCCAAAAAAAAGATATGCCGGTTTATGGCGAAGAGGCTGTTTTAAATCAGTTGCAAAAAGAATTCGCTTACATATTTGCGGAAAAAAAGTATCCTGGTGTCCCAAGGGTACGATTAAAAACCATCAGCAATCAATCATTTAAGCTGAACGATAAGACCATTATCCCGATACGGGTTATGCACTATAAATTGCCAGTTTTAGGTTTCAGATTTGGGAATTTCACGTATGTTACTGATGCTAATAGCATAAGCGATGAAGAGAAAGAGAAAATCAGAGGTTCTAAAGTCATTGTTTTAAATGCACTTCAAAAAACTGAGCATATAAGCCATTATACACTAAACGAAGCTTTAGCGCTAATGGAAGAATTCAAACCTGAAAAAGGCTATCTAACGCATATTAGTCACAGAATGGGCCTTCATGCAGATGTAAGCAGAGAACTACCAAAAAATGTACAACTGGCATGGGACGGTTTAAAAGTAGAGATAAGTAACTGACCGAATGTTTCATAATTACTTTTTTCTTAAAAGATTAACTGTCTTTTTGCACGATAAACTTTTGGGTTTATCCTTGGTTGAATGCTTTTCACAAAATAAAAATGAACTTGTTCTGGCGTTTGGTAGTCAGCTTAAAGAGTTTTATATAAGGGCTAGTCTTGACCCGCTCATTTCATTACTTGCTTTTCCAGATTCTTTTGCGCGTGCCGGGAAAAATAGCGTAAACCTATTCGAAGAATTAATTCATCAAGAAGTGCTCCAAGTAGAGACTTTTCAATATGAACGATCTTTTCAGATCATTTTCAAAAGTGGAGAGGCACTTGTTTTTAAAATGCATGCCAGAAGAGCAAACATTTTGTATAGTGAGGAAGACCGGGTCAAAGACATTTTCCGAAAAAACCTCAGGCAGGATTTACAAATCATTCCATCAAATCTGGATCAGAAAATCACAATTTCCGAAGAGAATTTCTCATTTCACGAATACGATCCTATTCAATTAATTCCAGCTTTGGGAAAAGACATAAAAGTGTCACTTGAAAGTACAGGATTCTATCAACACCCGAAGGAGGAAAAATGGGGCTTATTTATCAAATTACTTTCCGATCTTCAACACAATCCCATCTTCCTCATCAACAACACTTTCCCAAGAATTAGCCTAATAGAATCATCCAAGTTATCTACTTACAACCCCATTAGGGCATCTAATTGGCTTTATGAGGCAGTAGTGAAAAAAATCTTTTTTGATAAAGAGAAAGAACAACTTATCAATCAACTTAAACAACGAATTAAAAAATCAAAGAATTATATTCTGAAAACCGAACAAAAGCTTATTGAAATAGAACAGTCGAGAAACCCAGAAGAGGTTGCTAATATTCTGATGGCGAACCTTCACCGCATTCAACCTGGACTTAGTAAAGTTGTGTTGACGGATATTTACTATGATAACCCAATCACAATCAAGCTCAATACTAACTTAACTCCGCAGAAAAATGCAGAAAATTATTACAGAAAAGGGAAGAACAGACAACAGGAGATTGACGCATTGAAAAATAATCTTAAGGAAAAACAGACACTTATTCATCGTCTAAGCGGACACATACTCGCGTTGTTGGAGATACAAACACTCAAAGAATTAAGAAAATATAAAAAATCACACCAATTTGAAAAAAAGCAAATACACAAACAACAAAACCTACCCTATTATCAATTTGAAATAGATAGATGGCAAATATTAGTAGGAAAGAACAGCAGAGCTAATGATGAACTTACCCTCAAAGTAGCCAACAAAAATGATCTTTGGTTACATGCAAAAGATGTAGCCGGATCTCATGTGGTTGTTCGTCAAATTCCAGGGAAAAATTTTCCAAAATATGTAATTGAATACGCTGCTAGCCTGGCAGCCGCTAATTCTAAGCGAAAAACAGATACTTTATGTCCCGTAATTTATACTTTCAAGAAGTTTGTTAGAAAAGTGAAGAGAGCCCCACCAGGGGAAGTAGTAGTGGAAAAGGAGGAAATCATCATGATAGAGCCAATGCAGATAGGTAATTAAAAAACCTTAACTCTTACATCTATACCAGAATTGTTATAAGGGCACCTCTAAAAACTCAGTTCAAGAATTTGAGGTAGCGTTTTTTTTCTGAGACAAGGCGTCAAAAACGGAGTTTAGCAGCGTTAACCCGAAAAATTCGGGTGCTATTCGATGATGTAACACGTTGAATATAAGGCAATTTGATTTCGAATCAGAGGACAACATCGTTCCCCCAAATTTGAGGAATCAAAAATCATTCGGTATGAATATTAAACTGCTGTAAATCAATTACTTGAATCAACTCGCCATTATTTGTGGTGAATAATACGGGTTAAATAACACCATAATAATAGACAGAAAATGTTTTTTTGAACGATAAAATAGGTTTTTGAATTTGAAATGATACAGTATTGCGACAAAGAGAATTTACGAACTATCTTCAGCTATTACCTCATTTTGGGGGTCAGCTCAGGAGTTCTGAAATTGAGGCTGATAATTCGGAAAAGCTTTGAATCAATTTCTAGATTTAATATATCTAATTTCCTCTTTTCAGGTATACAATGAGCTTCAAAAACGTACATAGATCCCATCCAAGCAGAAATTCCTACTAAAAATTCATCAATTTCCAAGTTCGCCAAGTTGGTGTAAACAGGTTGCTCTAAGAAGATGGTTTTGCTACATTAAAAGTTCTGAAATACTAACGTTCGCATAATAAAGATTTTACTGAAAACAGCTAACTCAACCTCTCAATAATTCTGTTCCAAACAATAGTAGACAAGATATTTCAAAAAGATGAAATCCGTGTATGGCATCAATAAGTGCTCAAATGATTATTAGCGTTTAAATGATTCAACATCCAGCACATATAACTTTAGCATACTTTAACTTTCCTGTCTAATTCGTTGTACCAACTCTCCCCGAATTTTCTGATTAAGGGTTCTTGTAAAAATTCATAGACCGGGATTTTGAGTTCTTTCCCCAGATTACAGGCAGGGCCACAAATGTGCCAACGGTCGTAATTCAGTGCTTCCAATTCAGGGAGTTTGACAATTCTAATAGGATAAAGGTGACAAGATATAGGTTTTTTAAAATCTGTTTTACCCTCTTTATAAGCTTGCTCTATGCTACACTTTAGAATACCTTTTTGATCATAGAAGGCAAATGCACACTCTTTTCTGTTGATCGTAGTCGTAGAATAGTCTCCATCTTCATCTATGAGGTATCCACCTTCTCTTGACAAAACTTCAATTGCTTCCTGAGATAGGTAAGGCTTTACAACGTCAATTACTTCATCTATTCTCTCCAACTCATCTTCGTTTAAAGGAGCTCCCAGGTCTCCTTCTACACAACAAGCACCTTTGCATTTAGCTAAGTCGCAAATAAACTGTTCTGAAACTACATCATCTGAGACCAATGACTCACCAACTTTAAGCATATTGATTTTTTCTTAAAAATACCGAACTATTTATAGAATGAATCGGTTCTAATTGATTATCAATATATGTACATACATTAATTTAAAGATAAAAATTAAAAAACCATGCTTAAAACACTTTTAACCTTAGCACTCGTAGTTTTTCTCTCCAGTGGAGAAAAGAAAGAAGCCAATGTCGATATAGAATCCAGTACCGTAAAATGGATTGGAAAAAAAGTAACTGGACAGCATAATGGAACCATCACGCTTAAAGGGGGCAAACTGGAAATGGAAGAGGGTAAACTAGTTGGTGGTCTTTTCACCATGGATATGGCTACTATCAACTGTGAAGACCTAAGTGGAGGCTCAAAAAACAAACTTGAAAATCACCTGAAGTCTGATGATTTTTTTGGTGTAACAAAATATCCGACCTCCACCTTTACGATTACTAAAGCAGTACCTCAAGGCACTGGTAAGTACAAGATTGTTGGAAATATTACCATAAAAGATACCACTGAAGAGATTCAGTTTCCAGCTATGGTAGAAGAGAAAGATGGAAAGGTCGTGGCTAAAGCCGACATCACTATTGATCGATCTAAATTTGACGTAAGATATGGATCTGGTAGCTTCTTTGATAATCTGGGTGACAAAACCATATATGATGATTTTGAGCTATCGGTAGAACTGGTTACTCAATAAAATGATGTTCAGATAAATCCCTTGCTCATCAAGGGATTTTTTGATACTAATTACTGTCATTGAATATTCATTTGGTTTTAATCATACTAAGTATATGTTACTTTGATAAATACAAGGGATTTAAGTTTTATTTATAAGTTTCAAAATTTCTTTCACTTTTAACCATAAGATGAAATTAGTCTTATCCTAAAAACCTTAAGTTTTTTTGGTATTCAAAAATCCATTTTAATATTTCTCTATCCCCATCAGAAATCAAAGAGGATGTTTTTCAAATAACATAATAAAGCGCACATTCTGAAAGAAATTTATCTCTAAAGCAATACAAGATATAGTTCCTTTTTTTATTCAAATTCGATGAGATAATTTTTCTATTGTTTTGATTTTAAAATCAAAATAGTAAATAATGTTTTTGAATGAAATTCCACTTGGAATCAAAGATCCCCTGCGAGAAAAAAACTAAGCTTTATTTTGATAGAATCAATCAAAATTGGTATTTAATTACTTTCTCTCTTCTCCATTTTCTCATGGTTTGTAAGCACTCTTTCTAACTGAGAAGCTTTAATTTTTTTCGCAATTATTTCTTTTTTTTCGTTCAAAAGATAAATAGTTGGCGTAGTAAATGCGTCGTAAACCTGTTGGTAATTTACTCCATAAGTTCTTGTCCCATTTGTATTGATCCAATCTTGTAATGCCATTTCCTCAATATAGTTATTCATTTTAGTCATTGAAGTATCTGCAGAAACGGTATAAACACCTACATCAAATGAGGTACTATCAATAAAAGCTTTCAAAACAGGAGTCTCCTTTTTACAATGCCCGCAATCAGGATCATAGAAATAAATCACCGAATACTTATTAGGCAAATCATATAGAGATTTAGGCTTTTTATCCAGACCTTGTAGAACTAGATTAGGTGCCACCATGCCAATCAAACTACTACGAAGCTGATCCGCTTTTTCTTTCAAATTACTTTTTAGTTGATCATTGGCCCAAAAATCCATCTCACCGGTAAGAAAGTATTTATCGACCAAGTGAACATAGACTTCATCAAAACTCATAATTTTTGAAGTCTGGTATTTGATGGTCAGATGCCAAACCATGTATTGATAAGTCTCTTCATCTTTCTTAGCTATATCAACCAATTTATCCACTACTTTTTTTACGTCATCAGGAACTGGACGAATTAGGTTATCCAGGTAATCATCGACCTTTTGTTTATAAATAGGCGTAGACAGCCTTAGTAGCACTGGATTTCCCAAATCAATGCTATCCCAAAAATGATCGCGATGGTAAGAAAATCTAGCTTCTTGATCGTCTATCTCTACTTCATCAGGAATTCGTGGGCGTTTATTAGCACCTAATATAGCTGCTATAATACTGTTGGGGTGCTTATCTATTATCTCTTGGACATAAGCCTCTACCTTATTATTAATCGCCTCAAATTTATTTTGGGCTTCAGTTTTAGCTTCTTCTGTACTTGTGCTATCTCTCAATACGCCGATAAATGGGGCCGCTTCGTAGTTTCGTTGCACATTGAAGCGCATGTTGTCAAAAAAGAGTTGATTGTCCTTATCTCCTTCCACTTCCATAGAATCAATAAATGCTTCAGAGCTGGTTTTCAAAGTAAAGAATTGATCTTCTCCAATAACCAGATCAGAAAGTAAGCTTCCATTTTGAGCTAAGAAATACATCCCTTTATCTAAAGGCTCCTCACCCGAGAAAAGGAAATCACCCCCTTTACCAAGATAAAAAGCCGTATCTTTTGCATAGGTTTTTCCTGAGAAATAGTATCCAAGAAGTAATTCCTGCTCTTGAGTTCCTTTGATATTCACTTCAATTTTATATCCCTGGCCGTGGCTTAGACGAATGATCAAGAGATATAAAACGTATGAAAACAGTAATTTTGGCATTGACATTTTCATCAATAACGAAATTTATTTAATATCTCTTTTTAAAACCGAAAATTTATTTGGAATAATGACTTGATATTCAAAATTCTTCACTTGACCGACTAAAGAAATCATGAACGAATATAAAAATACTACTCTGCAAATTAGCATGGATGGAACTTCTCACTGTTGACTAAATTTCTGTATTTATATCACAAGCAAGCCCAAAAGGATCTTTCCGGGTTTCAAGCCTGGGTCAACGCCAACTTGCAGAGGGGGGAAGTGCTCCATAGTGATGAGACCGGTCTTCGAGTAGCAGGAGAACTGCATTGGATGCATGTGGCCAGCAATGAGCGATTTACCGCTTATCATCTGGATCGTAGTAGAGGCAAAGCAGCGATAGAACGCGCTGGGATCCTTCCTGATTATCAGGGCACGTTGGTGCATGATCGATTTGTTTCTTATTTTGGCTATGCCTGCGACCATGGGTTATGTACTGCACA
>JBCCLN010000063.1:0-17991 GCA_039026865.1 Bacteroidota bacterium
AGGACCGGGTTGGACTAACCGCTAGTGTACCAGTTGTTCCGCCAGGGGCACTGCTGGGTAGCTATGTTGGGAAGGGATAAGCACTGAAAGCATCTAAGTGCGAAACCCACTACAAGATGAGGTTTCTTTTAAAGGATGTTCCAGATGAGAACGTAGATAGGCTGTAGGTGTAAAGGCAGTAATGTCAAAGCTGAGCAGTACTAATTACCTGTAAACTTTCTGAAGTACGTTCCGATAAACTCGTTTTTTCTTTGTGAATCTTTCATTATATGTCAAAAATATTAAGTCCTCTTCACTTGAATAGGCAATTTTTATGGTGATTATAGCGGCGGGGTCCACCTCTTCCCATCCCGAACAGAGAAGTTAAGCCTGCCAGCGCTGATGGTACTGCCGTAAAAGGTGGGAGAGTAAGTCATTGCCAGTTTATTATTTAAGCTCCTGTGTGGAGCTTTTTTATTTATAGAACTTATGTAACTAGTAGTCGTTTTTTTTATAAAACTTGTTTTGAAATACATCTGGTTCTCACTCTTTTTAATTGTCCCAATTCTCGTTCATCTGTTCTCATTTAGAAGAGCAAAAGTGATTCTTTTTTCTACTTTAAGATTCGTCAGAAAGATTAGTTCTCAGTCTAAGTCTAAGTCCAGACTAAAGCAAATGCTAGTTTTAGCTTCGCGATTTCTGGCTTTTTTTACGCTTTTTTTAGCTTTATACTTTTTTCTTTTTAATAAACCAACTCAATCCCTAAGAACTCAATCCGTTTTAGTTGATAATACCCCGAGCATGTTAATTGAAACCGATGGTAAAAAACCTATTGAAATTGCAGATGAGTTTCTTGATATAATGGGTACGAGCAATAATAATAGAGGAGCTTTCTCCGGAGAAAAAAACATCCTTTATCTAGAAGAATCTTTCTTTTTGGAAAAGGACTTAATGAGTTATTATTCTTCTTTGATCTCTGACTTCCAAGGAGTTTCAATCGATCAACTTTCTGAAACGCTTAAAGATTCGACTTCATCTAAAAGTTTGTTTGTTTTGGGACAAGTGAACGATCATAAAAACATATTTATTGATACGTTAATCATCGACTTCAATCCGGATAATTTTTCAAAGCAAAGAATAGTCTTATACCCTAAGGTTTCGGGATATAATGATGAAAATGAAAACATTGTTTTCAGACTTTTTTATGGTAAGAGGCAACTTTCTTCAATCGTAAAAAATACTAAAGATCTTGGGAAGGTGATATTCGATGTTCCTTTAGATGTAAGAGGTGGCCTTTTGGTGCAACTAGAAGGAGATGAAGTGTACTATGACAATGAATTTCGGTTCGTAATACCTGAGAAAAAAAAGCCGACGATATCTATTATTGACGGAGAGAGCAGTGAATTTATAAAGGCAGTATTTGGTAATGAAGATCTTTTTTTGCCTCATAAGATCGACCCAAAATCGATCGATTATGATCTTGTAAAATCCTCTGATGTTATTCTAATTAATTCTGTGAATGCTCTTCCTTCTGGCTTAGCATCTCAGATTTCTGATAAAACCGTCATTTTTTTTCCTCCAAAGGAAAACCGCCTCAAAAAGGACTGGATGGGTTTAACCATTGACTTTAAGAATGATACTGTGAGGTATGAGTTTGATGTCGATTTCAATCATCCACTTTTTAATGGAGTTTTCGAAAATAATAACAATGTGGATGACCTTCCAACAGCTAGATGCTTGGCCAATATAGAAGGGAACTTTGAATTAATAATTTCTCTTCGGAATGGAGATCCTTTTTTAGTGAAGCTAACCGGAAGAGATCATTATTTTTTTAATACAAAACTGGATCTGAACTATACCAATTTTCCAACTCATGCTATCTTTTTACCTTTATTGTACAAAATTGCTCTATCCGCTGTTTCCTATGATCATAAGGTTTACTTTTATCCTTATGATTATGCAGAATTAAGTGTCAAAAACAAAGAGATTCCCCCTAAAATTGTATCAGAAAACCTTGAGATTATTCCAGAGTTCAATCCAAATGAATCTGGTATTATTTATAAAGTGCCCTATCTAGAACCAGATTTTTATACGTTAATTCACGAAAAAGATACTTCTCGAATAGCAATCAATATGTCTAAGGAAGAATCCATTATGCAAGGATTGACTTTAGACGAACTAAAAGAAAATTTTGGTCAGCTTGATCATATCACGATCCAATCTACAAATTCAATGCAAAATCTCCCAGAAGAGCAAAAGATAGGAAAAGGGAAATATGCTTTATTTTTGATTACATTCCTATTGCTAGTAGAAACTTTGTTTCATAAGTATTTAAGATGAGCTTATTGCTTAAAAGCGCTCTTATTTCTGACTTTGACTCGCCCTATCATCATCGAAAATGTGATATTCTTATTGATAAAGGAATAATCTTTTCTCTTGAGGGGAAAACTGCAGACCAAATAGTTGATTTAAAAGGTAAAACTGTTTGTCCTGGGTGGTTTGACTTAAATGCAAATTTCAATGACCCCGGAAAGGAGTATAAAGAAGATATTCAATCTGGGTCATTGGTGGCGGCTATGGGAGGATTTACTGATGTGCAAATTGTATCGGATACTACTCCACCAATTGAGACTAAAACAGATGTAGAATACGTAAAGCATAGATCTCAAAATGGAGTAAACTTACATGTATCAGCGGCTTTGAGTGAGGGTTTAAAAGGAGAAAATCTTTGCGAAATACTAGACTTACATCACGCTGGAGCAAGCTCAGTCTCTGATGGAGATTATCCTATTTGGAATTCTAAACTTTTGCTCAAGGCGCTACAATACACCTCTCAAATTGGCCTTCCAATTTTTCAGAATCCTAGAGATAAACATTTATCGAAAAATACGGATATGCACGAGGGTTTAGTGAGTACCCATCTTGGTATGAGAGGAGAGCCAAGCCTTTCTGAAGAGCTGACGATAAAAAGAGATTTGGATATTTTGAAGTATTCAGGAGGTAAGTTGCATTTTTCTAGAATTTCGTGCGCAAACTCTCTGGAGCTAATAAGTGATGCCAAAGAAAAAGGCTTGGATGTTACAACTGATGTCGCTATTCATCATCTACTATTTACTGATGAATCTATAGGTCAGTTTGAGAGTAATTTTAAATCAATACCTCCTTTGCGAACAGATAATGACAGGAAGGCTCTTCTCGAAGGGATAAAATCAGGAGTTGTAGATGCTATCTGTAGTAACCATCGTCCGCAAGATCAAGAAAGTAAGCAGTTAGAGTTTGACTTAGCAGAACCGGGAGCTATTTCACTACAAACATTTTATCCTTCACTTCTTAAAATTGTTGATAGCGTTCCTTTTGATCTTCTATTATATTGTATTACAAACGGGCCCAGAAAAATTTTAAGACATGATTCTATAACAATCGATAAAAATATGCCGGCTAAGCTTACAATTTTGGATTCGGAATGTGAATGGATTTTAAATTCAGTATCTAATAAATCCAAATCCGTAAATTCACCATTTTGGAATCAAAAATTAAAGGGTAAAGTATACGGCATAGTGAATGGAGATTTTTATAATTTTTTTTGACTTATGGTAAAGTCCACAGCTAAATATTCTATACTCTGTGGAGTGTTTCTTTTCTCGCTATTTTTCGTTTCGCTCAGGTTAGGAGGCAATCCTTTTTTTAATATACTTCATTATTTATTCGATGTAGTGGTCTTTTTTTTATTCACATTTTTCGCGGGAAAAGAGTTTAAAGATTTTAAAAATGATGGTTATCTGCATTTCTGGCAAGGCATAAGCATCGGTTCTATTGTGTGTATACCTGCTGCAATTGTTTTTTCTTTATCGCTTTACGTAATATTTGAATTAAACCCCAAACTAATGGAGGAATACCGAGAGAGTGCAAAAGCATTTCTTGAGTCAAAAAAGGATGTTTTCTTGGAAGAATTTTCTCGAGAAAAATTCATGGAACAATTTTCTGCTGTGGATTTCGTCTCAACAAGTGAATTAGCGCTACAAACCTTATGGAAAAAACTCTTTATGGGATTTTTTATAACCCCGATAGTATCAATAATTTTAAGAAGAAAACCTAAATAACTTTATATGAAAGAAGCAACTCAACAACTTAGTACCAAGAACATCTCATTAAAATGGGGAGTAATTAATGGTTTAGCCGGTATTATATTCTTTTTAATTCTTGATTTTATAGGTCAGACTAACGGACCTGTTCGATGGTTTGGTTTGATCATATCTTTTGCAATTATTTATTTGGCACATAAAGCTTATAAAGAAGAAGGTGATGGCTTCATGAGTTTTGGTAAAGGCCTGGGAATTGGCACGATAGTCTCATTGATTGGAGCTATGATAAATAGCATTTTCACGTTTTTTTATATTTCCTATATCAATACAGAATTTATTGAGCAGGCAAGAGAAAAGGCTATTATGGACATGGAAAATCAAGGAAACACTCAAGCACAAATAGATCAAGCAATACCATGGATTGAGCGTATGACTTCCCCTACAGCCCTTTTGATTTTTGGTATCATAGGTGGTGTATTTTTTGGATTTATTGTATCGTTACTTGTTACTATTTTCACGAAAAATACGAATCCGGAGAATATTTAAGTTTAAGTGACAAAAGAGTTATCCGTAGTAATTCCTGTTTATAATGAAGAAGAATCCATTCCAGAACTCCTGAAATGGATTTTTCATGTTGTAGATAATCAGAAAATTATTACCGAAGTCTTGTTAATTGATGATGGCAGTACAGATCAAAGCTGGAAGGTTATTTCTGACTTTGCTTCTGATGAACATCGGGTAGTTGGTCTGAGATTTAATCGAAACTATGGTAAGTCAGCTGCTTTGCAAACGGGTTTTGATCACGCTGAAGGAGAAGTGGTGATAACGATGGATGCAGACCTGCAGGATAGTCCGGATGAAATACCTGAATTAATTAAATTGATCAAAAGCAAAAATTTTCATATAGTATCCGGATGGAAGAAAAAGCGTTATGATCCAATTGGCAAAACAATTCCTTCCAAATTCTTTAATCATGTAACACGCATTGTTTCTGGCATAAAACTTCATGATTTTAACTGTGGTTTAAAAGCGTACAGAAGTGAGGTAGTAAAGAATATCCATGTGTATGGTGAAATGCACCGGTATATACCATTAATCGCGAAATGGAATGGCTATAATCAAATTGGCGAAAAAGTTGTTGAACATCGCCCCCGCAAGTATGGTACAACTAAATACGGGATGAAAAGATTTATAACCGGTTTTCTTGATTTGTTATCAGTCACTTTTGTTTCACGTTTCAAAAAGAATCCTATGCATTTTTTCGGTGTTTTAGGGACTTTATCTTTTTTTTCTGGTTTTGGTATTACTGTTTGGATCATTTCAGAGAAGCTATATCGTCAATTCAATTATTTACCGAGGAGAGATGTGATAGAACAGCCGCTATTCTTTTTGGCCTTGGTAGCATTAATTGTTGGTATGCAGCTCTTTCTAGCCGGCTTCCTCGCTGAGATGATGATACAAGTGAAGCAAAAAAAAGGAGATTATCTTATCTCTGAGCGTACTACAGATTAACTCACTTTGTTCACAGTGTGATACTTGATCGAAATAAATACTTGAATTAATATGAGCTAGTGTCCCTAATAGTTTAATTTTCAAATTACCCACAATGAGAAAAATTTTGTTTTTTGCTTGAATTAATTAGTATGCATTTAAATCGGGTTAATCAATCATATGCCCAAATATTCATTCGTCGTTCCGGTTTATAATCGTCCGCATGAAGTAGCTGAACTTCTAAGTAGTTTGACCCTCCAAGAGGTTGACGATTTTGAAGTCATCGTAGTGGAAGATGGTTCTGAAAATGATTGTGAGCCTATCATTGACGTATATAGAGACAAACTAGCATTAAAGTATTTTCGCATACCTAACTCCGGACCTGGAAGGGCACGTAACTATGGAGCAAGTCAAGCATCAGGTGATTGGTTTATTTTTTTGGATTCAGATACGCTCATCCCAAATAATTATTTGGTTTCTATTGAGACCTTTTTACGAGAAAATGAAGTTGATGCCTTTGGTGGAGCCGATCGTGATAGAAATGATTTCCTGCCTATTCAGAAGGCCATTAGCTACAGTATGACTTCTTTTCTCACTACAGGAGGCATTCGAGGGAGTAAAAGATCTATGGAGAAGTTCAAACCCAGAAGCTTTAATATGGGAATAAAAAAAATCGTATTTGAGCATCTTAACGGCTATGGAAAAATGAGATACGGTGAAGATATTGACTTAAGTATTAGAATTGAGAATTTATGCTTCAAAACTGCTTATATTCCTGATGCCTTTGTCTATCATAAAAGAAGAACCTCTTTTTGGGAGTTTTTCAAACAGATCAAGCATTCTGGGGAGGCCAGGATCTTATTGTCACAGATCCATAAGGGTTCACTCAAACTCGTACATTTATTCCCTGGAATTTTTACAGTTGGGTTTGTTGTCTCTCTTATATTCATCTTACTTTTACCAACGTTTGGGTCGATTGGATTTGTGATTTATTCTTGCTATTTTCTACTGATCTTGATACACTCATCTCTGAAAACTCGAAGCATTAAGATTGGGTGCTTAGCTAGCATCGCTTCTTTTATACAGCTTATTGCTTACGGATATGGATTTTTGAAGTATGGAACTATTGCATTCATGAAGGGTTTGTCTTGAATCAGATTACAGTTACAACACCGGCCCTACTTTTTCCTGCAGTTTCATTATTGCTTCTGGCTTTCACCAACCGATTTCTAGCTATTGCAACACTTATCCGCCAACTTCATAGTAATTATTTGAATAACCCTCAAAATGTACTAGAAGGACAACTTAAAAACCTAAGAAAGAGACTTTATCTCATTCGTTTAATGCAACTCTTGGGTGTTCTGAGTCTGTTTCTTTGTGTACTTGCGATGTTTTTTTTGTATATAGAGATGAGGTTTTGGGGAGAGGTTGTTTTTGGTATTTCACTGATTATGCTGTTGCTTTCACTCGTTATCTCTTTGAGAGAAATACAATTATCTACTAAAGCTTTAGATATTGAGCTCAGTGATATGGAGTTTGGTAAAAAACTGAAATTTTAGCCTGCCTTGAGAACTTTGTAGATAATTTCTTTGCTAGGCAAAGCATATTTTTTAATTATTTGAGATGGTAATTCTTTAGCAAAATTCTCAGCAAAGACTTCAAAACCCACACTTGAGAGTCTATCTCCATAATCCTTACCATATAATCTGACATGATCATCCTGACCAAAAACCTTTTCACGTTCTTTGGGATCTGTAATCCTTTTATTTTCATAGGTTTTTTCTCTGAGGGGGTAGAAAAATGGAATTTGTAAAATCGCCCATCCTAATGGCTTTAATACCCGTTTTATTTCTTTAAGCGCCCTTATGTCATCATCGACATGTTCTAGCACATGATTACAAAATACTACATCTACGGAATTATCTTTTAGTGGAATATTATGGATATCCATTTTAATCTTAGCAAGGGGTGACTCAATATCTGCAGTTAAATAATTCAAGCTTTTCATTGACTCAAAGCGATCTATAAAACAGTGCTCAGGGGCTATGTGAAGCATTTTTTTTTCGGACACAAAAAAATCTGTTTTTTCTTTCAGGTATAGCCAAATTAATCTGTGTCTTTCTAGTGAAAGACATTTTGGGCAAAGTGCATTGCTCCTTGATTTCAAACGACCGTACGGAAGAAATTTACTGAATTGTGCTTCACAAATAGGACATTGCACTTTATTTCCGATATAAAATATTGCTACTATTCTTAGTGCTTTATGACCTATTAACTGAAGGTACTTTCTTGGAATTTTTCTAAGCAAAAAAGAGATAAGAAATTTCAAGTTGCTTCGTTTCGGATGGTAAGTTATTTATTCAGTTTTCTCCCAGCAATCATTGCTTAAAAATTCTATTACTTTGAATTAGCTATGAAATATGCATTAGTTCTTTTCATCTTCTTGCTAGGATTTTTTTCGTTTGCACAAAAAAAAGAGAGGCCAGTCCGAGATTACCTTCCTACAGAAAATCTTAAAGCAAGAAAAGACGCCAATAATGTTTCAAATAGGCCTAAGCGAAAGAAAATTGAATTGATATACGTCAAATCTGCTCGCGGTATTCTTTACGGGAATGCTTGTGCTATTCAAGAAACGCACCGAATAGGATTCGAATATATAGTAGAACCGGTAAACGGAATGGAAAGTAGGAGTTGGTTTGGTAAATTATGCAGTAATCTATGGGTAAAAACCAAGCTTTTTTTCAGAAGATCTCCTTTTTGGAAAGCAACATTGAATAAAAGGATAAAAAGGTGCAGAAGGCAAACCGGAGATTTTGTCGGATAAGTAGTATGAATGCTTTGAAAATAAAATGTTAACATAGCCGTTGACTGTGCTTTCTTATACTAAAATTACTGAACTGATGATCCCTTCTTGCGTCAATTTTAGTAGCAGTTTACGAAGGAATATTTTATTTCTTGAAATAGTTACTGAACAAGGCACTTAGTAAATATGAAAAATGGTGTTCAGCATGCATATGAGTACATTTGGATTTAGAAATCTCTTGATTGTTGTGCTTATCTTCATCCAAATGATCCATTTTCCTTGTTGGCAGCTTAGCAGAGCATTTATTAAATGCTTATTCAAAACATTTATTTAGAGGTCAAGGGACAAGATAAGTTTAGTTTAAAAAAATTAACGCTATAAAATTTCTTTTCACTTAATAGAATGATTTTAGCGATCTTTTTTCCGAAACATGAATTTAAGCCCTGACCAATCATTGTCTACTGCACATACCTTTACATCCACCAAACCGCCGTTTAAACCAAACTCTCTCACAATATTTCCATTAAGGTTTGTCTGTATCTTGGATACTCCCTTTGGCCAAGAAACCCACAAAGTACCGTCTTTTTTCAAAGTAGATTTCCACTCCTTCCAATTTTCTTCTAGTTCCTCGAACTCTTTTGTGAAAACATGGATGAAATCGTAAGGCGGATTGCTCAGATCATCATCCCAAGTAGTTTCTAGGGGAGTCTCTTCCAGTAATTCAAAGTAATTTTTAGGTGATTTGAATAAAGAACAATTATACTTTTCTTTGATTCCTAGCTTTTTCCAAAGGGGATTTTTTGAGTAACCGGCCATTTTTAATTGCATTTAATTGGTGAGATTTCTTGCCAACCTTTTTCTTTTGCGATTTGAAACTCTAGACAAGCTCTTGATAAATCATTAAGGGCGATATACGCTTGTGCTGTTGTTATATAAGAAGGAATACTATCAGGCCAAACATATTTGTTCCAGTCTGCTGCTTTAATGGCCATATTAGGATTATTAATTCTTAAATACATATCAGCAAGTCCCGTATATAACAAATAATGCGATTCGGGGACGAATTCCTGTCTGATTACTATTGGATAAGCTTCTCCGTAAAATCGTTTATATCTCTTTACCACAAGCCTGTGTGCCAGTTGAAAATTTTCCATTGCTTCACCTGGATCATTCAGATAATCTCTATGTATCTCTGCAATTCCTACTAACGATGCTATGAGCTCGTAATCATTCACTAAAAAATTTTTTAGTATTTCTAAGGCTTTATCTATTTCTCCTGAATGTTTGTAAGCCTGCACAAGTTTTTTCCTTACGTTGTAAAAAGGGAAACCTGGTTTTAAGTCGAAGGCGAGGTTGTATTGGGAAATAGCAACTTCATATTTCTTTTGCTCAAAATTCATATCTCCTTGTGCTATTACTTGATCGACCATTGAATTTTTGAATTTTTTGATATCCAATTCTTCTCTGTCAAAAAATCTAAATTCTGCCATTATTTCAAAGGCGCTAGTATAATTCCCTGAATCAAAATTCTTCTTCGCCCGCTCGAAAGTAGCTCTTCTTTCAGCAAGTATTTTTTTATGCTTTAGAGATTCATAAGACTTTTTGACCCACACACCACCCATTACCAGGGCAGCAATGAGGAGGGTGATCCCAAACGCATAGGCGGTCGCAATTGCGTTTTGTCTGTGGTTTATTTTGGTCTTGTGGTAGGACGAGTAACGATGAGAGGATTGTGAAGAACGTGTGTGAGTGCCGAAAGGTTTGCCTGATTGTGTGTGTGAAAATTGCTGATATTTCAGTTTTAAATCGAACCTGGCTTTTTCGTATGGATCGCAGAGAATTTGATAGGCTTGATTGATCTCCTTAAACTTTTCTTCCATATCTGTACGATCTGGATGTTTATCCGGATGATACTTAACTGCCAGCTTTTTAAAAGCTGCTTTGATTTCTTCAGGAGAGGCATCTTCTCTTAGTTTAAGTACATGGTAGTAATTGATCATAGCAGATGATTAACCATCCAACGCAAATCCAAGATAAAGATTATAGTTTACTAGTCAAATAATGACCTGTTAAGCACAAAACCAATCCTCCAAAAATTGATATCGAAACATATGTGAAATACTCCAGATATAAATGATTTCGGATCAATCTTAAACCATCTAGTGAGAAGGTAGAAAAAGTAGTAAACCCGCCGCAAAATCCTACGATAAGAAATAACCCTAATTGACTTTGATTTCTAGTGAACAGACCAAGGAAGATTCCCATCAAAAGACTTCCAATTAGATTAACGGTCATTGTTCCCAAAAATAATTTTGACTCGTACATCTTCGAGAAACCAAGCGAAATACCAAAGCGAAATATAGCGCCTATAAACCCCCCCAGACCTACTAAAAGCAAATCTTTCATTGCTTTTCAGAGTCTTTAGTAAAAAGTTGAAGCTCTGGGAAAAATTGATCAAATTCAAGCTGAAAGTCAGAATAATGTTCCTTCAAGGATGCAATAGCGGTTTCCATCTTGGAATTAAAACGTGTCCTCTTGGCGATTCCATTTAATGTTTGATCAATTCCCTCCAAGAATTGATAATTATACAGCCAATTATTAGTTTTCATGTGATAAAGCATATTGTTTACTGCCTCAGGAACTTTATTGGAATATTGCTCCATCAACTTATAAAACCCTTGAGTAAAATCTAATAACGGTTCCACTGAATATTTTTGCCAATCTTTTGCAACGAAGTGGTCATAGAATACATCTACAATAACGGGCGAATAATGACTGAATTTTGCGTAAAGGCGTCTTTTGCTTTTCAATACTATCTCATGTTGATCAGTAAAAAAATCAATGGCACGGTGAAGCCTAATTCCCTTTTGAATTTTTTCGTCATATTGAAAAATTGAATTTCCCTTAACAAAATCACCAATAAAATTACCTACCATGATCTGCCGATCATTTTTACTGAGCAATAAATGAGCTAAAAAATTCATAGGAAGTTGAGTAAGAGTATTTTATTCATAATGTATTAAGTATTGCATCCGTACACTTACAAAGTGTCTTTAAATCATTAGATTAAATTAACATAAGTAATCATTGCCAGTATTGCAGATCATATTTCAAATATCGTACGTTCTCCTTTAAAATATTGAGGGTCCTACTTATACCAGAATTAATAACGTGGTTTTACGGAAGAAAATTGACTGAACCAAATAAATTAAGCAAAGCCATTTTCATATATAACTGAAAGGCTTGTAAAGAATCTGATCATCTATCTATGATAGAGAAATCAGAAACATTAAATAATCTCAAGCGATTCAAATATCTTTGCATTGTAGACCAAATAATAAAAATAGACTAGCAAAGCTACGAAAAAGAGATTCAGTTCTGCACTAAAAGAAGTCCGCAAAATCTTGCGACGATGAAGATATGCTTAGAGAATTGAGCCCAAAATAATATTTTACATTTAATATGAATATAAGAGCACTAAAGACCAGAATTCAAACTTTTAAAACCGGGAATTATTTTTTGTTTGTGCCAACCGTGCTTCCTTTTCTTTTGTTTTCACAAACTACTGATGAGTTAGCAATCCGAAAAGTACTTGAAGAGCAACAAACTTGTTGGAACATGGCTGATATCGAATGCTTTATGGAGGGGTATTGGAAATCTGATGATTTGGTTTTCATAGGTAAATCTGGTGTGACCTACGGTTGGCAAAAAACACTAGACAATTACAAGAGCCGTTATCCGAATAAAGAAGCTATGGGGAAACTTACTTTTGAGTTGCTGCTATTAGAGCCCTTAAGTGAAGATTTTTGGACTGTTGTTGGAAAATGGAGCCTCGCCAGAAAAAATGATAATCCTAAAGGTCACTTCTCCTTGCTTTTTAGAAGATTAGATGATGAGTGGGTGATAGTCTCTGATCACTCGAGTTAACTTGGTATTCTAGTTTATTTGTCATCTATTTGGTTTTTCGCTAACTTCAGAGTACAACATTAAACTTAGTATCTTATGGTAATGAGCTATAAAGGAGCAGAAGCGCCTAAAATTGAAGAACCACAATCCCTTAAAGTAGAAGATTATATGGCTAGAAAACTCGTAACTTTTCACCCAGAGCAACCAATGTATGAAGTGGTGGAGACATTGATGAAAAATAGAATATCCGGGGGGCCTGTAGTCAATAACCAAGGGGAGTTGGTCGGTATCGTATCCGAAGGAGATTGCCTTAAAGAAGTGGTTAAAGGGAAATATGATAATATGCCTATTTCGGTAGGAACTGTACAAGAACACATGGCAAGAAATGTGGTGACGGTGGATCCAGGTCTTAATATTTTTGAAGTTGCCCGAATGTTTCTGCAGATGAGATTTAGAAGATTTCCAGTGGTAAAAGAGGGTAAATTAATAGGTCAGATCAGTCAGAAAGACGTAATGAAAGCGGTTTTTTACACCAAGAGCTCTACTTGGTAAGACGTCCTATTTCTTATTTTTATTTTATATTTCTTTTAATGATTCATAATGAAAGTTCTATTATAACGACTTTCCAAATTATAACTAACTTCATCATTAACTATTTTATGTAATTCATCTCAATGGTTTCTTCCCATCAAAGGAAGTAAGCTTCACCTGATCTCAAAATCATCTGTCTTTAATTTAAATTGAACCCGAGTTGCCTTTATTTGTTCATTTTGCACCGCTCACTGCAGTATTTTACTTCACTCCATACCCTTTCCCACTTTTTCCGCCAAGTAAACGGCTTATTACAGGTTTTGCAAATCTTTATTGGTAAATGGGGTTTTCTATGTGCCAAAGTCAGGGATCTCATCAGTTCTTACGTAAGGAAAGCTTTCCAAGAATTTCAATTTATAGTAGGAATTTAATCCAGAAATGCCAGCGGTATTTATCAGCTCTAGATTAATGTAGCCTTTGTTATTTACCGCCTCATCTTCAATTTGCACATGTATTATTGTCCCAATAATAAGTATAGTACCATTAACCGGAATAGGTATTTCTTGCTCAAACTTCATCCCAATTTTTAATCTGCTTTCTTTAACGAAGGGAGCACTGAAATTAGGAAAGTACTCTTCTTTCAATTTCATTCTATGAAACTCTGATTCTTCCCTATCTAATTTGGCAGAGGTATAATGCGCTTTTTTAATGATTGTTGTAGGTACTTGGTTGATAGTGTAATATCCGGTTTCCTTTAAATTTTCGTAGGTATGACGATGCACTTCTCCGGCTGGTCTGGTTATAAAACCCAATAAAGGCGGGTCACTTCCCAAGTGAACCACGCTACTGAAGATAGCTACGTTAGGTCGACAGTCATTCGAGATGGTACCTATTAGATTGGCCGGCTTAATGCCCGTTACTGAATTAATAATATTGAGTCTTCTTTTTCTGTCTAACTTTTGTATGTCTTCTTTGGTCAGATGCATATGAGTAAGACTAATGCGAAGGTGGAATGTTTAGCATAATGAATTTGTTAAAACTACTTCCATCAAGTTAGAAATAGACTTGCACCTTTATACACAATTTGTTGATCTGATCTTAAATGTTTGAATACTCATACTTGCTCTTTTGTGCTCGAATTTGGCCCCCAATTCTTCGTAATAAATAATAAAATTGAGGTGTAAGACCGTATTTTGTTGATTCTCGAGAAAAGGATTTTTATTGAATAATGTAGTAAAGGAATTCATTTGTGAAATGTTAAATTACAATACAATAAATAGACCTACTTTTTTCTTTTCAATTCATTAAATATTTTTATTTATGTTCCCAGACATTAGTAGTGCCTTTTGGACAAAAATCTTAGAGCAAAAACCTAAAGCCAATACGCTTGCCCTTAGACTTTTAACAGATAGGTTATACAGGGGAATTGAATTGAATAGTGTTTCAAAGGAAGAGGCGATTGCCGAGTTATATTCATTCTTCAATAAATATAAGTCCATGTGTAAGTTGGAATTTGAATTTATTAACGATCAACTCAAGTAAAAATGAAAAATAAATTGTATACCCTTGAAGAGGCGCAAAATCTTTTAGAAGAAGGTGTAACAGCAATAGTAGGAGCTGAAGAGTCACTTCTAAAACAACTGCCTAAAGGAAAATGGATTGGCGGTACAATGCCTTATTTCATGGCAGAAGGTGGAGGTACTGTTTCGCAAAACAAGGTTTTCTTGCATCATTTAGATGATCGTTTTCAGATTAACCAAATAAAACATTATAAAGAACACCAACTGGAAAATATTTTCGATGACTACCCTACCTGGGGCGTCTCATTTATTATTATACCATCACTTTCTGAAGTGGCTTTTCGCTATCCTTTTGTGGCAAATAAAAACATTGATGTGCTAAAGTCACCGCTCATTGGGTGGCTTTCAGGAGTCTTATGGGATCATGTTGGCAAGGTTGATCCTAAAGTTATTGATGGGCAAACTTGTACATTCTATGATAATCAAGCATTAGTAATGCACTGCGACCTACCTGGAAATGTTAGCCCGTCTTTAGGGACCATCAATATTTTCGAACCTGCAGGACCAATAATAGAGTTTGAGGAAGAAACGACAGAAATTTCGGAGGCGATCATAGACGGCAAGAAGCAAAATCTCTACGACTATATCAAAAGTATAAACGTTGATATTCAACAACCGTTTATTACCGATGTCAGCGGTTCTTTGATAAATACCAGTATTAAAGAGATAGATGATACTAACAGGTTAGTGAAGGTATGGACACCTACCTGGCCCGGTTATAAGTATCAATTGTCTAAAGTTGTTGATAATTATGAGGAAAAGTTTGAAACTGAGCTTAAAGCGATCAATAAAGAAATGGTATTTAATTGTAACTGTTTGTACAATTACCTTTTTGGTAAGCTAAAAGGTAAGAAGATAGGTAACGTAACGGGATTAATCACATTTGGAGAGATTGCTTATTTACTCTTAGATCAGACGTTGGTTTATCTTACGCTTGACGAAGAAAAGTGAGAATGAGATAATCTCCATCAGTAATTGCCTAATGATAACCTCAACGTGATAATTACGTGAATCAATTGTTGCTCTTGTAGGGGTGCGAGAATACACTCACTATCCACTTTTGCCGCTTGGTTTTTTCGGTGGCCCAAAACCTTATTTCCAGCATTCTTTCCGATTTTTGGAAGATTCATTGTTTGTAAGTGATCATCCTATCCGTCTCCACAGCGTATTTGCTCATTTCTGTGATCATCCGAGGGTTTGTGGATGTGTTCCATGGATCCCTGTTCCAACTCGGGTATCCATTTTTTATAAATAACCCTTTCAGGATCGTGATTTATGCTAAGTATAAACGGATGATATCCTGACCATCATTGCTCACGTACAGAAATTATTCCAGCGGAGATTCTACTAATGCATAAGCACCCCTTTTTTGAATAAAGACAAATAATCCATGATCAAAAAGGAATAGCATTACTATATGAAGTCCAATGGTCTCCGTGGACTTGATTGAATTTTGGCAATCCTGGCCATCCCCTCATCCATCCTACTGATCATCCGACAGGTTATATCGTAAATTTCATTTCTCTCCATCGTAAGTTTCCACTCATTTCAAAAGCGAACAAAAACCTTAGAGTCAATTTGTTCTTCAAACTCTTTAACTCTTTTAGACTGGTGACTTAGCGCTTACTTACATAAGAAACAATCTCAGTAGATTTGGTAACGCTCCCCTCTTAAACTATCGTCTCTATCAACTTTAAATACCTTAACCCGAAAATTCGGGTGTTATTCATTGAGATGAAGTAACACGTTGAATAGGAGGTAATTGATTTCGAATGAGAATACAAAATTGTTCCCCAAATTTGAGGAATCAAAAATCATTCAATATGAATATTAAACTACTGCAAATCAATTACGTGAATCAAACCGTTATTGTTTGTGGTGAATAATGCGAGTTAAGTTCGTAACCTCGAAATCAACATATTTCTTAATTGTCCAGGTTGAAAATATTTCAACCATTGCTTCAAGAGCTTTCAAGCATCAAACTGAATAACATCATCCTAAATTATCAATTTTGCTGAAAAACAAAATGAGTAAGATGAAAGAACAAATTAAACATTACGAAGAAAGAATCAGCTATCAATGGGATTCAGCAGATCTGGCTGAGGAATTGAAGAAAGACCGTAAAGTAATCGTGATTGACACCAGGAAAGAATTTGCTTATGAAGAGGAGCATATTCCGGGAGCTATCAGTTTTCCTCATAAAAATATGGATGAAGCAAATACCTCCTCTTTGGATAGAGAGTTGCTGTATATCTGCTACTGTGATGGAATAGGGTGCAATGGTTCTACGAAGGGAGCATTAAAAATGGCCAGGTTGGGATTTAATGTTCGTGAACTCATTGGTGGGCTTGACTGGTGGAAAAGAGATGGTTTCGAGACCCAAGGGACAAAAGCAACCCAAGGGATTAAAGTTGAGTGTGCTTGCTAATAAATGTAATGATGAATGTGATTATCCGACCAATACGTAGGAACGAACTTGACAGTCTGATCCAATTGTGTAAAGAACATGCGGAATACGAGAAAAGCGAGTATTCTCTTTATAGTAAGAAAGAAGCACTCGAAGCGCATATTTTTGGTGAAACCCAAGCAATTAAATGCCTTGTGGTAGAATCAGAACAAAAATTGGTCGGATACGCTTCATTTATGAAGCAATTTTCTACTTGGGAAGCCAAATTTTACGTCTACATGGATTGCCTTTATTTAAATGCCTATCATAGGAACCAAGGTATTGGGAAACTTCTATTAGATGAAATAAGGAATTTTGCAATTAGAGAGGATTGCACCGAAATTCAGTGGCAAACTCCGACATTCAATGCAAGGGCAATAAAATTTTATAAAAGAGAAGGAGCATACTCAAAAAGCAAAGCAAGGTTCTTTTTGAACGTTGAAACATGAATCTAACAACACTTTCATCTGTAGGTGTGTGCATTGAGGTTAACTGAGCTAATTACAAAAGACTAGTTGGATTCGGATACTTAAATAGAATGGTTTCGATTTCTTCACTCCGGAAATTTCTACAACATCTTCAACCCGTTTAACTAGCTCAATAATTTCAAGAATCAACCGGAGATCCTTTGGGTTTTTTTATAAGTATCCTGCTAAAACTCTTGAGATGGGCAACTTTCAACTCACCTTCAGTTTTCTCCATATTTCATCTTCTGATCCCATATCTGAGCGATTAACATTCTTTATCATATTAGTCCGCATTTCAAGACATTGTAAAGTAACATAGAGCAGCTAACTTCCCATGGCAGCCATGTAAGCCTATGAATTTAATGGTGATTGGATCCCTACCCGAATTTTGGATGGAATGTAAAACCCTGATTGAGAAATAATCAGGGCTTTGAAACATTCATTGGAGATGAAGCATAGCACTTAAATCCCGTATTTAATAATGTAAGTACTAAACTACCTTCTCTTGGCTGCTTTATAGTAAAACCATAAAATGGCAGAACTCCTGACCTGACCCCCAAAATGAGGTAATAGATGAGGATCGTTCGTAAATTTTCTTTGTCGCAATACTGTATCATTTCAAATTCAAAAACATCTTTTCTGTCGATCATTATGGTGTGTTTGCGACAGAAAAATTTATGTCGAGTCAGGAGTTCTCAAATGAATA
>JBCCLN010000064.1:0-17944 GCA_039026865.1 Bacteroidota bacterium
GCCGGATGGAATTCTTGTAAACTTATTCATCCTCGGTTGGTATGACAAAGATGCTAATTTTATGCTCATTTCTTGGTGATTAAGCTGTGAGGCGAAGTGCGGAGGGAGACTCCTCCTTCGTCGGAGTGACAAGAAGGGTAAAAGGAGTGACAGTAGGGGAAAAAGGGAGTGATATAAGGGAAAGAAAGTGGCAGAATAGGAAAAGCAACGAGGGAAGGGAAAAAAGGAAAAGAAGTGACAAGAAAGGCGAAGGAGTAGTGGAGTCGATAAGCGGCATGATAGCGTTAGTAGAGTAGCATGAAAGGAGTAATGAGCGGTAAAGCACATGCTTTCTCGTGCTGGTCATTCCGAGGAACGAGGAATCTCTTGTGGCAAGGTGCTAATGGTAGTCAAGTCCGTATTGCTATGAAGTGAAGTGCGGAGGGAGAGACTCCTCCTTCGTCGGAGTGACAAGGGGGTAAAAGGAGTGACAGGAGGGAAAGAGAGTGATGGAAGGGGAAAGGGAGCGATGAAATGGAAAAAGGAGCGACAAAAAAGGGCTATCAAATTAACATGGAATACAAGAATCCTTTGAAAAATGTCTTTCGGCCCAACGCTTCATTACTCAAAATTTCAAAAGCCTCATTTACGACTAGTAAACTACGTTTTTGAAATTCTGAAAGCCTCGATTTGAACCAAAAATCCGGTTTTGTAAAGTATTCTACACACCTATTTTATCGCCTGATCCCGGGGAAATATTCGTTTCTTTTAGGGGGCTTTTTCGATGATGATCCGATTTTATGCGATTACTCTTTGTTTCCCTAAAAATAACCTGATTGCTTAAACCCCCCGTTATTCACCACAACTAGTGGAGGGTTGATTCAAGTAATTGATTTACCGTAGTTGGATATTCATACTGAATGATTTTTTATTCCTCAAATTTAGGGAACGATGTTGTTCTCTCAGTTGAAATCAATTACTTCCTATGCAACGTATTACATTATCTCAATGAATAACATCTGAATTTTTCGAGTTAAAGTGACCAATATCCAATGTATTTGAAAGCTCTGCCTGTTCAGTGGTTTTGAAGACTTTCCGGTCATTTAATTCTGTTATAGCACATGAAAGAACCCTTTCTCTGAGCCTTCATTTCTTTCTATGCCTTCACTTCCTGGCACACTTTTACACAAGGGCACTTCTAAAAACCCACTTTCAATTTTTGAGATGATCTTTTTTCCTGATACTTCGTTATCAGATACTTATTTAACACTGCTAAACTCCGTTTTTGACATCTTGTCTCAGAAAAAAAACGCTACCTCAAATTCTTGAACTGAGTTTTTAGAGATGCCCACAAATTTTGAATTTAAGAAAAAAGAAAGACCTATTTGACGAATATAGGATCATACACTATTTAATGCGGAAGTAATTTTATGAATAGTCGTACATTAAAGATCAATATACGACTTTTATAAATAATGTATGTACTTCTGGAACTCCTACCCTTTTGTTCGTTTTTCTATCGCTTTAATTTTTGGAGTCGTTCTATTTGATCAATTTCCCTTTCTCTGGAATAACTGGATACTTGTTGGTTTGCTTCTATCCACAGCATATCTTCTTTCTGTTTTCATTTCTCATAATGCTGGATTTTACAAGCTAAGACATGTTAACGGTTTTTTGGCACTTGTGATTCTGGCTTTTGTCGGTGGTTATATGACCAAACTTAAGTATCATTCACATCCTCAAAACCATTACAAATTTCTTGATTCCTACATTCAAGGATATACAGGCGTAGTATCAAGTGTTGTTTACGAAAAAACTAACCATTTCAGGTATGAACTTGAATTAAGCTTAATTCAATCAGACTCAACCAGAGAAGTAACCGGAAAAATCCATTTATACGTAAGGAAAGATACTTTAATAAATCCTCCTTTGCAGTATGGTGATAAAGTAGCCATAAAAGGATCTTTTTTTCCCATACGGGAGCCGAATAATCCCGGAGAATTTAACTACAAAGAATACTTAGCCAAGCAAAATGTATATGCTCATTCTTTTGTAGCACCTGCTCACATAAAAATACTTGAAAACAACCCTTCAAGTAAGATTTTACAATGGGCATATTCATTGAGAAACAAGGCTAACCTTATCATTGACAAGCATATTGCGGAGAAAAGGGAGAATGCAACCAGTAAAGCCTTGCTTCTCGGAATCAAAGACTATCTGGATAATGATACAAAGAAAACCTATGCTTCTGCGGGAGCTATGCATGTATTGGCGGTCTCTGGCCTTCATGTAGGGATCATTTATCTTATTCTTCGCATATTATTAGGGAAACTACGAGAGAAGGGTAACATCCAAAGGCATTTATTTGGTTTGATCTCCGTGATCGCAATTTGGTTCTACGCACTAATTACAGGGCTTTCTCCTTCAGTGATGAGAGCAGCTACCATGTTTTCATTAGTAACTGTAGGCGAGGCATTTAGCAGAGAAAGAAATATTTACAATACGCTGGGCATTGCTGCATTTATTCTTCTAATCTACGATCCATATTTCATCTATTCTGTTGGTTTTCAACTGTCCTTTGCAGCAGTGATCGGAATTGTTTATTTACAACCTAAGCTCTATCGACTAGTTGAATCAAGATTTTGGATTTTCGATAAGGTCTGGGCAATTACTTGTGTTTCTATCGCCGCGCAACTCTCCACGTTTCCCTTTTCTGCTTATTATTTTCACCAATTTCCCACCTACTTTTTAGTATCCAACTTAATTGTTCTTCCAGGAGCCTTTTTAGTACTCATTTTAGGTGTATCAATGCTTATTCTTGATTCAATGATTGAAGTTTTCGCGCAGCTTCTTGGTCGTATACTTTTTTATGTTATGTGGCTAACGAATGAAATCATTGAACAAATAGAAAAACTTCCTTTTAGTCTGATTGAATGGATTTATATGGACAAAACGGGCTTAATTCTAACATATGTCATTATACTCACCCTCATCTCGGGTTTGCATTTTAAGTCTTCTAAAACACTGATGATCTCAGGTATTTGCTGCGTCATTTTTCTAGGTTCAATTGTAATCTCCCACTTGAACCAGGTCAGGGAACATAAACTCTTATTTTATGAGTTAGAAGATAACACAGCGATCGACTACATTAAAGGACACCATGCCATACTCTACTTAGATGATGACTACCAGGATTTAACATTACTTTCGCTCCGGATTGATCCTTATCGATTGTCAACCCATCTATCACCCGTGTCGGAAAGCATCGTATCCATTAATCGCAAGCTCATCAAAAATGATGAAATGAGCTACGGTGCAATCGGTGGTCAAAAAATTCTAATTATTGATTCCACTACATTTCATCTCAACTTTTTAAGAAGAATACATACAGATATTCTTTTGATCAATAATGAAGCGGTCAAAAATATAGAATGGCTTTCAAGGAATTTTGAATTTGATTGCTTGATTATAGGTAATAAAAATACTCGCTATTATTCACGCAAAATGAAAAAACAAGCTGAGGAGCTAAATATTAAGGTCCATTCACTTGTAGAGGATGGTGCTTTTGAGGTTAATCTTTAATAAAAAAAGAGCGGACGTGTGTCCGCTCTGTTCACCACCAATCCCGACTAGCATCGGGAAAAAACTTACTACCGCCTAGTAGTATTGCAAAAATAATATAATCGTTGACTTCGCAAAATTTAATTTAATAAGACGTTAATAAAATTTACACTAGATGCCCCATTTTAGGATAGCACCTGCAAACGTAAGGCCTCCGCCAAACCCGATCAATAAAATTATATCTCCTTTTTTTATCCCACCGTCTATGATTGACTTTTCAATTGCCAATGGAATAGATGCGGATGAAGTATTTCCAAATTCAGTCACACTCTCTGGCATCTTTTCTACCGGAAAATCAAGATTTTTGGCAATAGCTTCCAGGATCCTTAAGTTAGCGCTATGAGGAATTATGAAATCCATATCTTTGAGCGTTAGCCCTGCTTTTTCACTCAATTCCTTGATTTTTAAGGGAATATTACTCACTGCCCATTTGAAAACCGATTTTCCGTTTTGGACAATTAATCCATTAGGCTTGATGCCAACACCGTTTATGCTATTTTTAGTGTTGCTTAAATACAGATCATGACCAAACTCACCATTTGTTCCGGCATTAAAAGCAAGAAAATACTCTTCTTCTGCAGGTTCCACAATTGCTGCTCCAACACCATCGCCAAATAAAATACACGAAGTTCTGTCACTGAAGTCCGTAATCTTTGATAGTGCTTCTGCACCGAATACAAGTACTTTTTTATAAATACCTGAATTCACAAAACCATGCGCCATTTGTAGCCCGTAAACAAATCCCGCACATGCAGCATACACATCAGTACATCCTGTATTTTCAATACCGAGCTTGTGTTGCACTCGCGAAGCACAGTTTGGCATAGTTTGATCGGGAGAAGTGGTACAGACCAGGATAAAATCAACGTCATCTATTCGAACTCCGTGAACATCAATGAGCGTATGAACCGCTTTAACACACATATCACTCGTATACTCACCAGTTTTGGAAAACCGTCTCGTTTTTATTCCAGTTCGTGTTCTAATCCACTCGTCGTTGGTATCAATGATCTTTTCAAAATATATATTATTTATTTCCTTTTCAGGAACGTAAGTGCTAAATGCAGTAATCTTGGACATAAACATAAAAATTAGTGATTATCTCGATTTTGGGGACGAGATCAAATGTGTAATGTAATAGAATCCTTGCAAAACGTAATTTTTGATTATGCCTCTGACAGAATATCTGCACATAAAAAATTTAGCAGCCTTAAGGACTGGATTCTGACGTTCAAAAAAAATTAAAATTCTCCTCCATTTCTTGATAGTAGGAGGAATATTGGCGTCTGTTTATAACACGCACATGGAATTTTTCAATCAACCGCATCGGTAGACCGTTTCATCCGGAAGTTGGTATGAATTCGCCTTCGTGCTTTATGCCCATTTCATATATAAGAATCTTTGAAAAACCCGCCTTTTGGCCCAACTCTTCGTTACTCAAAATTTCAAAAGCCTCATTTACGATCAATAAACTACGTTTTTGAAATTCCGAAAGCCTCGATTTGAACCAAAAATCAAGTTTTGCAAAGGATTCTATAAGATAGACGTTCAAAAGACCTATCAGATTTTGAAATTAATGTTCCATTGTATACTATGGAGTTTTTTACTAAACTGAATTTGAAAGTGAGTTTTCAAAGATTCCAACAAGCTACTTATTCTTTTTGATCAGTTTCTCAACTTCTAATAATTCATCTCTGAACTTAGCTGCTTCCATAAAGTCAAGGTCTTTAGCTGCTTTTTCCATCTTTCTTCGAGTTTCATTTGCCAATTTTTGAAGTTGATCTTTAGACATGTAGGAAACAACAGGATCTGCGGCAATGGATTGCTTTTCTTCCATGTAGTACTTTTTCGCTCCTTTTTTCTTATCAGCAACCCCTGTTTGTTGCAAAATCTCGGATTTATCTTTTTTAACAGACGTAGGAATAATTCCATGCTTTTCATTGTATTCTATTTGAATACTTCTTCTTCTATTGGTTTCATCGATCGCCTGCTTCATCGATCCTGTAATTTTATCTGCATACATGATCACCTTGCCTCTTTCATTCCTGGCTGCCCTTCCAATGGTCTGAACCAATGAACGTTCGTTTCTTAAATATCCCTCTTTATCAGCATCCAAAATGGTGACTAATGAAACCTCCGGTAAGTCTAACCCTTCCCTTAAAAGGTTCACTCCAACCAAGACATCAAAAACACCTAGTCTTAGTTCCCTTAGTATCTCCACTCGGTCTAGTGTATCTACTTCAGAGTGGATATATCTGGTTTTTACACCCGCATTCAGTAAGTATTTTGTCAATTCTTCTGCCATCCTTTTAGTTAGAGTAGTTACCAACACCCGATCTTCTTGCTCTATGCGCTGCTGGATCTCTTCCATAAGATCGTCTATTTGATTCAAGCTAGGTCTGACATCAATCACCGGATCGAGTAAGCCCGTAGGTCGGATTAATTGTTCTATGATCACTCCTTCTGACTTCCTCAATTCATAGTCCCCTGGTGTTGCACTAACAAACACGACCTGGTTAAGCATATCTTCAAATTCATTGAAGGTCAAAGGACGATTGTCCAATGCTGAGGGAAGTCGAAAACCATAGTCCACAAGGTTTACTTTCCGACTTCTATCTCCACCCCACATTCCTCTCACCTGAGGTATGGTAACGTGACTTTCGTCAATGAGCATTAAATAGTCATTTGGGAAGTAATCCAACAAACAGAATGGACGGCTTCCAGGGTTTCTTCTATCGAAATATCTTGAATAATTCTCCACTCCTGAACAGTAGCCTATTTCACGAATCATCTCAATATCAAACTCTGTCCTTTCCTTTAACCTTTTTGCTTCTAGAAATCTTCTTTCATCTTCAAAGTATTGTACCTGCTCTACCATATCATCCTGAATTTCTCTAATTGCAACTTGTAAAAGGTCTTTTCCAGTTACAAATAGGTTTGCAGGAAATATAGTAACCATTCTTTCTTCTGAAAGCTTTTCTCCGGAATGCGGATCTATGCGTTGGATCGTTTCAATCTCATCACCCCAGAAAATGAAACGGTAAGCAAAATCTGCATAAGCAACAAAAACATCTACCGTATCCCCTTTGACTCTGAATGTTCCCCGTTTAAACTCCGATTCAGTTCTGCTGTAAAGAATATCTACCAGGTCAAAAAGAAATTTATTTCTCGGGATGTTATCCCCTTCCAATACTCGAATTACATTTTTTCCAAACTCCTCAGGATTCCCAATACCATAGATACATGAAACCGATGCGATCACGATGACATCCCGACGTCCTGAAAGTAAGGCTGAGCTAGCACTTAGCCTCAATTTTTCTATTTCGTCATTGATGGAAAGGTCTTTTTCAATATAGATATTGCTTGTAGGAATGTATGCTTCGGGTTGATAGTAATCATAATAGGAAATGAAATATTCCACCGCATTTTCAGGAAAGAAACGCTTGAATTCTCCATAAAGCTGCGCAGCCAATGTTTTATTATGGCTTAGTACTAAAGTAGGTTTCTGAACGCGTTCTACTACATTGGCCATAGTGAAAGTTTTGCCGGATCCGGTGACGCCAAGAAGCGTTTGGGCAGGTTCGCCTTCTGCTACCCCGGTAGCGAGCTGTTCAATAGCCTGCGGCTGGTCTCCGGTGGGACCGTATTCTGAAACTAGCTTAAAATCCATTAACTATTCTTCCAAATATCCCAGGACATTTCCGCCTGGAGTTCTAACATCTCTTTTCCGTTTTTGATAACGGCACCATTTTCTTTCCCTTTAGAGAGAAACAATGTTTCACTAGGATTGTAAATCAAGTCATATAAATAATGTCCTTTTTTGATCAACGAATACGGAATATCTGGCATAGCATTACTTTTTGGATGCATCCCCAAGGGAGTGGTATTGATGATTAATTGAAATTGAGATAGAATACTCGGGTTTTCTGCTAGCTGATTGTAGGTGTAGTCTCCTGTCTCTTTTATCCTGGATACCACACTGAACAAGATTTTTAAATCAGCTAAGGCTACTTGAACTGCTTTTGATGCTCCTCCACTTCCTAAAATCAATGCCTTCCCTTCAAACTTTCCAATCCAACCATTCAATGAGCTAAGAAATGCCATATAGTCTGTGTTGTAACCGACAAGCTCCTTCATTTCCTTTTTTACTACATTCACTGCACCTACCTTAAGCGCACTAGTATCTAACCGATCCAGATACCGCATGACGTTTTTTTTGTGAGGAACTGTGATGTTAACACCAATCAGATCTTTATATATTATCCAGAGAGTTGGAAATTCATGCAATAACTCCATTTCAAAAGTCCAATAAGTATGATCCTTGAGTTTTAGCCTCTCAAATTTTTCTTTGAAATATTGCTTTGAAAAGCTGTGACCTAATGGAAATCCTACCAAACCAAAACGCTTCATTGACTCCAACGCTTATTTCCTAAATATTCAACCAGCGTTACTAAAGCGGCACCAAAAACCATCAATACCATAGAAATGAAAAGGGAATTTCCTATCGCCGGAAAAAACCAATCGTAACCCTCCACAATTTTCTCTCCTTCTTTAAGCAAATATTCTCCATTCTCATTCTTAAGATAGATTTTTTCTTTCCAGGGCCAAATGATTACCAAGGACCCCAAGACAAAACCGGTAAGTCCGCCTATCGTTTTGCTTTCATGATTTTTAAGTAAAAATGAAATCATCCTAGATAAAACAATAAATCCTGCTACAGCTCCCAAACCTACCGCAATAATTATTTTTATGTTTCTTTCCGGGATAGCTTCTAACATTATTAATTTATAATTTCCCAATAATATTAAAACAAATGAACCTGAAAGTCCAGGTAAAAGCATACTACTCATAGCAACCGCTCCACATAGCATCAAATAAAATATCGAGTCATTTTCCTGAGCAGGTTTAAGAGAAGCAAGACCAATGGCTATAAATAAGCCCAGGATACCACTAACAAAAACCGAGATCTTCCATTTATTTATTTGTTTGCCTACATAATAAACAGAGGCTATTATAAGACCAAAGAAAAAAGCCCACACCCATTGTTCTTGCGTCTCACCCAAATCCATAAGATATTTTAAGACCCTTCCAAAAGTGACAAGACTGAAAGCAACACCTAACATCAAAATCAAAAGGAAACTTAGATTTATATGCTGAGCAAAAGATTTTAGCTTAAGCTTTAATAATAAGTTAACCGCATAAAGATCAAAAGATTTAAGGGATTCAATCAATAAATCATAAACACCGGTAATAAATGCAATGGTACCTCCTGATACCCCAGGAATTACATTTGCGCTTCCTATGGCAATACCCTTAAGAAATAGCAGTAATCGGTTCATAAATTTGATATTCTTCTTTCTCTATATTCTCCACTTGTATGTTGGCGAACTTAAATCAAAGCATCATAGGATGGATGATTTTATATCTTTTCAGGAACGCTTTTGAAATAGCTATCTCACCTTACAACTTAACTTTTAGGAAAAAATCAACCTTAATTAATTTCAATACTTAGTCCTTATGAAGTATAAAGTATTTTGTAACTTAATTATCATCAAATAGTTGAATATCATTCATCGCTATTTGTTACTATTCATCTGCTTATATAAAATATTATTTTAAAAATGAATTTTATTATCATTACTATTGAAATAATCAACTAAGAAAATGATTTTCATAAAATAATATATTGTTCATCCTTAAGTAAGTTAGATAATTTTAATAAAATCTAATTTCCAAATATTTGATAATCAATCTATTAAGTAGCTGAATAGTAACCGCCATTTTATGATCCTGATTTACAAGGATCTAATCCTCAGACCGAGGCAATATACCAGGTTTACGTTTCAATGTGGCTGTGCAAAGCAAACAGATCTAATGGTTGTAATATCCAAATAAAATATTGATTGCATCAGGAACTCTGTTAGATAATACACAATTCATGACCCTATATTATTTGTGAAAGACCAACCATGAAATAGAATGAGAATAGCCCATTTATACCAAGTGAAAAAATTACAGAAAATGATTGAAGGTGTCGCCTCTTAATCCCAATCGAATAGTCTCTAGTGGGATCACCTCACTAGGAGCAATATTACCAAGGTTTACATTTGCGCCACATAATTTTATAAACCAAACTTGTTGCGCTTTTTGAGGAGCTTCCCACAGTATTTTTTCAGAAGGTATTTTCGTAAGAATCTCTTCTACAAGGCCTTGCCTCACCTCACCTGAGTCTCTAAACAAACCAACATTTCCGCTTTCTCTTGCTTCTCCTATTACTTTCCAAGCACCTGCTTCCAGCTCTGTGTGCATTTGCTCAATCCACTTATAAGGAGGAATGATCTTTGCTGCGTCTTTAGATCCCACTTCGCTTAAGACCGTTACTTGCTGGGCAAGTGTATTGATGTACTTGCATTTAATGTCGTGGTCCATATCTATGGATCCATCGGAAACTTCCGCAAACCTTAAAGAAAAATTGTCAAGAACCTTACGATAGTCATCAAACTGATCTCTGACTACAAATGCTTCAAATAAAGTTCCTCCCAAATAACAAGGTATATCAGCCTCTCTGTATAAGACCAGTTTTTCTTTCAGCTTAGGGGTTACAAAAGATGTAGTCCATCCAAGCTTCACGATATCAATGTATTGTCCGCTTGTTTCAATTAAATCCTCTACTTCTCTGAGGCTTAAACCTTTATCCATTACCATGGTATATCCTATATTTCTCGGCTTTTGAGTTCTTTCGGGGATTTTATCTAGGCTATAGTTCATGAAATACAAGATGCTGTTTTTAAACAAGCTTCAAAAGTCACCAATTATTTCAAGATGATCAAAGTTTATTTGTGATCCTTCCTAAACTGATCTATTATTCGATAGAGTGCTTTCTGCGTTGGGAGATTGGGAAAAAATTCAAAGAGCATCTCATGCTCATCAAAGTCTAGCAAAAGAGCGGTCTCCAAGCGGTTAATTGCGCTTTTATAACTTCCTGAGCCAATTAAATAAACTACGCCACGATAGTACATTTTGGCGTTATCAGGACACTCATCGAGACCTTTTTCTAATACAGATATAGCTGCTTTATAATCACCTTGTTCGTAATAGATCATGGACCAATCTAACCAAACATCGGGATTTTCTGGATCTATTTGACTTGCTTGGCTGTAAGCGTCCAATGATGAAACTAAATTTCCTGTTTTATATTCCGCATCTGCCACCGCTTTCCAGTACAAACCATTTTCATTATCAAGTTTGAGCGCTTTGTTCAGAAAATGAATGGCTTCGTACCATTTGTCTTGCATGATCAAACATACCCCAATTCCATACCAAGCTTCGTGATACATTTGATCCAGTTTGGAGGCTTTTTGATAGTATTTAATGGCCAGGTCGGCTTGCAACAATTTTTCGTAAGCTGCTCCAATATGACAATATGTTTCCGGAGAAGCACCTTCTAAATCGAAGGTTTTGAAGTATGCAGCCAGCGCTTTGTTATATTTTTCCAAATTCATTAGCGCATTGCCCATGTTGAACCAAGCACTGCTAAAATCTTCATCAATAGCAGTGGCATATTCATAAGCATCTACAGCTTCATCAAACTTGTTAAGTTTATTATAAACAATTCCTAAATTGTACCATGCATACTCAGAATAAGGATCCCGATCAATGAATTTTTGATAATAAGAAAGGCTACTTTCCAGTTCTCCGGTCACGTCCAAACAATAAGCTAGTTCATATAGCGCGTTTTCATTTAGCATGTTGATTTCGATGGCCTTTTTATATTGTCTTGCAGCTTCTTTATAATTTCCCATTCCTTGGTAAGCCATCCCTATACTAAAATGAACTTCATCCTTCTCATCTACATTAATGAGCGCACTTTCATACGCTTCAATTGCTTCATTAAATTCCGAAATGAGGCAATGCAAAGCGCCTTTTTGAAGCAACAGCTCAGGATCATTTGGATGAATATTCAATGTTTTATCTAAAAGTTCAATTGCTTCGTTTGACTTATCCAGTTTTAGTAGAAGATCGGACTTTTCAATGGTGATATCAATGGAATGAGGAAATTGTTCCAACGCCATGATTGCCGCCTTGTAAGCTTGATTCAATTTATCATGAATGCTGTAGTACGTAATAATTTGGATCATTGCATCTTCATCAAAGTAATGACTTTCCATATTTTTAAGGAAAGCTTCAAACTTCTTTATTAACTCCCTCTCTTCCTTACGCTTATGTTCTTCTGCCATGTAATAATTGCCAATTGACTAGTTATGATTGGAGGAATTTACTGGAATTTAATCTTAAAAAAACTTTTTACATTACAAAAGGTTTCTGTGATCATAGCATTTCTTCATTCATTAAATCATTAGCATTCAAAAGGTTTTGCACCTCTCTAAGCTCAAGCCCTTTTTTAAGAAAAGCCACCTGAGAAGCACGATGCAGATCAGTGGCCAAAAAATTAACCATCCCATTTTTAATCAATTCAAAACCTATTTTTTGAGGACCCTCTCCATAATAACCCACGAGGGAACTCAAAGTAACTTGAAACAACAAACCTGTAGTTTTAAGTTCACGCAACCACTCTATTTTGCCCTCCAAAAACCGATACCTCTCAGGGTGTGCTAAGATGGGTTTATAACCATGTTCTTTTAGCTTATAGATCACAGATTCAAAAAAGAAAGGTTTAACTGAAAATGAGCACTCTATCAAAATGTATTTGTCGCCAAACGACAAAAGCTTCTTCCCAGATTCTAGCTGGTTAATGAAACATTCAGTAATATAATATTCCGCTGCCGCTCCAATCTCAATGCCATCAATCTTCTTTTCCGAAATAGCCGAACGTAAATCGGCCAGACCGTCAATAATTTTGTCTTCTTTATTAGGATATTTTGGGTGTATATGTGGGGTAGTAATCAATTTTTTGAAACCAGCATTTTGAAGAAGTGCAATCATTTCCAAACTACTATCTATCGTAGGCGCCCCATCATCAATCCCGGGTATAAGATGGGAGTGGATATCCACCAAAAGTGGTCTTATTTGTTTTTTTGAAAACCATTTCATGATAAAAACATACTTCTCAGATTGGAAGCCATCTTCTTTATCTTTGACTTTTCTTCTGTATAGTAGCCATAACCGTGACCATAGCCATAACCATAGCCATATACAGGGGTGTTATCTATGGAGTTTAAAATAGTAGCCATATTTTTAAATTGGTCTGTAAAGTGAAGATCATTCATTACTTTCACAAAACTTCTTTTAGAGAAATCGGCTCTTACAATGTAGAGTTGAATATCGCTTTTCTTCATCACAATTCTTCCGTCTGTTACTAACCCAACAGGAGGTGTATCAAGAATCACTACATCGAATTCCTTTTTAAGATTTTTTAAAAACTCATCGAATTCTTTTTGTAGCAATAATTCTGATGGATTAGGTGGCGTAGGCCCAGACGGAATAAAGAATAGATTATTTAAAGATGATTTAACTAAACCTTTCTTTATGGTACTTCTGCTGGTTAAAATCATGCTTACACCCTCCACTTTGTTCTCTTTCCCGAATGCAATGTGAATCTTAGGCTTTCTCATGTCTATATCCACTACTACTACTTTTTTACCGGTCATAGCGATTATTGCTCCAAGATTTACGGCTACAAATGTTTTACCTTCACCAGAGACTGTAGATGTAATACTTAAAAGTTTAGAAGGATTACCACCACCAATAAAATCCATGTTTGTTCGTATGGTCCGGAGCGCCTCACTGATTGTTGAAGACGAATCTTTAATGGTAACCAGAGATGTATGTTCCAATTTTTTTCTGTAAGCTGGAATACCTCCAAGAATCGGGACCTTCACAATCCGCTCTAGCTCCCTTAAGCCTGAGATTTTGTTATGCATGAGATACTTTATGAACAAGAAGATTACACTCAAAATCAGGCCAGCGGTAAATCCAGCTATCATTATCAGTAACTTCTGAGGCTCAATTGGTGTTGTAGGAAGAGAAGCAGGCGAAAGAACTACATTCTTCGTTACTGTGCCCGCACGAGTTATTTCAAGCTCCATTTTAGAGGTTTGGAGTAAAAGGAGTTGATCTTCTTGAAGATGATAAAGGCGTCTTTTTTTAGAATATTGTGTGCCCATTGAGGGGAGCCGATATAGATTAGATTCAAAAAATTGACGCTTGAGATCCACCTCATCCAGACGCTTATTTAAAACGTTAGAATAAGAATCCATCAGACCCTCTAGCATAATCTCTGTTTTCTCAATCTGAAAGTTTAACTGTTTTATGATGTAGGAGGTCTCGTTGTAAGACGCAAGCTTTAGCTCCCTTTCTTGCTGTATTTCGGTATATTCCGCTAAAGCATTCTTAAGAGGTGCCGGAAGGTAGTCTGCAGAGATCGGGTCGATACTAATTGCCCCCAGTTCTTTTACCTTATGCTTAATCACCTCTAAATCCGATAGATGCGTTTTTATGATAAATCGCTGAGAATCAATTCTATTCAACTGGGATAGCGTGCGATTAAGATCCTCTCCCAGATCTGTTGTTCTATTCCTAATTGTAAAATCTTCAAAATAACCTTCAAATTCAGAAAGCTTTTCTTCAGTTTGTTCAATTTGACTATTTAAAAATTGAATTTTTTGTTCAATTGCCTGATTTTTAACTTCCCGGGTATAAATCAAGTAAAGAGAATCAATTAGCCTTACCAGATCTCGCGCTTTCTTTGCTTTATAATCAGAAAAAGAAATCTTTATGGTTTTAGCATCAAAATTTTCGGGTATTATTTGAATATTTCGTTGCAAGTAATCTATAAGTGATTCTTCACTATTTATGGTAAAGAAAAACCGTTTTCCTATTAAATCTTGATTCAGATAGGGTGTTTTGTCAATTAATAAATTAACATTTGGTGTTTTAATTTCTTCTCCAAAACGATGAGTAGATAAATTTTCTTCTCCATTAACGGTGTAGGTAAGCGTAAATGCATCACTACCCGTTATTTTTATATCTATAGGCCTATTATATATTACAGGATTGAGGACTTTGAATGAGACAAGGAAAGGCGACGTTTTGTAGCGCTCATCGGTCAAGTACCTTCCGTAAATATGATACGAGACGCTTAAGTTTGATTGTTCCACAATTCTGGACAAAAACAAACGAGACTTAATAAGTGCTATTTCTCCCGGTAGTTCACTTCTTTCTTGACTGTTAATCACGTTCGTTATTCCCAGTGCATTGGCTTCACTTTGAAAATCAAGTTTCACAATGGAATCTGACCTGTAAACAGGTTTGGTATATCTTACATAAAGGTAAGATGAAGCAGTTGAGAAGAAAATCAACCCGATAATCCAAAATTTACTCCGCTTAATTACATACCAAAAACGCTCTAGATCAAAGGAATCCAAAAAATCTTTTCTTTCTTCAGCTTCGGTGTAGATCCCTGACTGCCCTTCCATTATAGATTTTGGATAACTAAAGCCAGAGTTATTGCGCTGGAGATGATACTAATCAAAGGCGAAGCATCTCTAATCGATTCCAACCAGGGTCTTCGCCATGGTTCTACGTAAACAATATCTCCTGGTTGAACGATCAGATTTGTATTTCTCATCCCGCTTATTGTGCTTAGATCAACCAAAAAAACCTCGCTCCCCCGAATAACCCTGATATCATTGACCTTAGCGATTCTATCTATACCTTGAGACAATGCAAGTACTTCAATAATAGTGGTATTTTCATTTTGTAACGGTATTACATTCCCGCCTGGTGCTCCAAGAACGAAGACTCTTCTGTTATTTATGCTAAGTTTCACAAAAGCGTCTTCATAATAATTTTCAAATTCTGCTGCAACTTCGAGTTCTGCTTTGTAAAGCGTGAGCCCTACCAGGTTCATATCCCCCACCAGAGGAAAAGTTATTATACTATCTGCTTGAATTAGATATTGGAACCGATCTCCAAGCTGTAGATGCTGCTGACCACCTTGAGTATTGCCAATAGAAAACTCAAAATTTGGATCAATCAATCTTTCACCTTTATTGGTAAATACATTCAATTGCAAAACATCGTTGGGTTTTAAGAGATAATTTCTGTCTAATTCATCTGTAACTAACGAAAGATCCTCTTCGGTAAAATTTTCATCAAAGCGAAACATAATATCCTGCTTGTAAACTTTACAGCCATGTAGTGTAATTACCAGAAAAATTGAAAGAAGACGGCTCACAATATCAATCGCTAGTGTACAAAATTAGAATTAAATAGCTAAGAAGAAACGTTGATTTGACGAACAGTCTCTTCATATGCTTTTGCCACCAAATTTTCGTCAAACTTCATTTCTGCCAAACGTCTTGAATTTTCAGATAGTTTTTTTCTTTCGTCCAAAGAAAGTGAAAGATAGCGTTTTACTTTTTTGGTTAAATGCTCTACGTTCTTGGCTTCAAATAAAAATCCATTTACTCCCTCTTCTACTATTTCCTTACATCCTGGCACATCTGATGCCAGCAAAGCTCTCCCCATAGCTGCACCTTCGAGAAGTGTTCTGGGGGTGCCTTCTCTATGAGAGGGTAAAACTACGACCTCATGTTCTTTAATTAGCTCTTTGATTTTATCTGAATGTGGTAGATAATGTATCCAATCACTTTGTACCCATCTATGAAATTCGGCTTTATCAATAGACCTGGAATGGGATTCGTCAAAGCGACCAACCAAAGTGAAAGATACCTCGTCATTATTCGCAAAATTTAAAGCAGCCTCTGCAAATTCTTTTACGCCTTTTTCAATGATCAATCTTGAGATCATCAGAAATTTTGTGGTTTTTTTAAATTCGGGAGCAGAGTATTTGTATTCGTTCAGATTTATTCCGGAGCCGGGCAATAATCCAATTTTTTCTTCAGGAAAACGGACCTTGGAAAGGAATAAATCTTTATCGTCTCTATTTTGGAAAAAGACAAAACGTGCATTTTTAAATGCAATTCTGTACAAATTGATCGCTAGTTTTCCAACTAAATCCTCAACCATAAAAACGGTTCCGAGCCCACTTACATTACAAATAATTGGAACAAGCGTTCTTTTCGACGCAAAACAGGCATATATGTTGCATTTGATAGTATAGCTAAATGCCACATCAGGTTTTTCTTCTTTAAACGTTTTTTTCAGGTTGGTTAAGTACTTAAAGTCTTTGAAGGGATTAATTCCCGTACCGTCTAATGGTGTTTCAATCCATTTCACTCCCCAACCGATGATGGAATGAGTATACTCATCTCTCGGAGTAAGGACTATGATATCACATCCTTTGGTTAGGAAATGGTGAACGAGTCCCTTCCTAAAATTGTAAATATTCCATGATGTATTAGCAATAAATGCAATTTTCACCTCGTCAAGTTTAGCCACAAACTTTTGTAACCTTGTTCATTTTGCCAAACTTTGTGTTGAATATGATAGAAACAGCGAAAAAGAAAGAAAGAGGAATATTAGTATCTGTTGGAAGTAAATCAGCGCTAGGTGAACACCTGCAGGAAATGATGGAGGAGCTTGAATTTCTGGCTCAAACGCTAGAAATAGATGTTGTTCAAAAATTCACGCAAAAACTCGAACATCCGGATCCCCGAACCTTTGTTGGAAAAGGGAAATTGGAGGATATCGCTGTAGCTACCAAAATGGATAAAATTGATAGTGTCATTTTCGATGATGACTTAACTCCATCACAACTAAGGAACCTTGAGAAGGAACTGAAAGTGAAAATCTATGATCGAAGCTTACTCATTCTTGATATCTTCTTGAAAAGAGCCAAGACTGCGCAAGCCAAAACGCAAGTAGAATTAGCCAGATTCGAATATTTGCTCCCAAGGCTAACAAGAATGTGGACGCACCTTGAAAGACAAAGAGGAGGTACCGGAACGCGTGGTGGAGCCGGAGAGAAGGAAATTGAAACGGACAGAAGGATTATACGAGACCAAATTACGGTTCTTAAAAAGAAACTTGAAAAAATAGAAAAACAGTCTGCTGTACAAAGAAAGTCTCGAAGAGATATGGTGAGAGTGGCCCTTGTAGGCTATACCAATGCTGGAAAATCAACCCTAATGAATATTCTTAGCAAAGACCACGTCTACACCAAGGACGAACTCTTTGCTACCGTAGATGCTACCGTAAGAAAGGCAGTGATCAACCAACTTCCTTTTTTGATTTCAGATACGGTTGGTTTTATACGGAAATTACCTCATTCATTGATTGAATCATTCAAATCTACATTGGCAGAGGTAAGAGAGGCTGATGTACTGCTCCATGTGATTGATGCTTCAAACCCGTCTTATGAAGATCATATGAACGTGGTTGAAGAAACACTTGCAGAAATTGATTCATCTGAGATTACCAC
>JBCCLN010000065.1:0-17811 GCA_039026865.1 Bacteroidota bacterium
AATAATATTTTATATAAGCAGCTGAATAGTAACAATGATTTTTTATTACTCAGATTTGAGGAACGATATTGTCATGTACAGCTATCTGCCAGGGCAACTCATCACTCTCAATTATTGGCTTCGTCTAAAAGCATTTATTCAAGAAAATACATCAAAGTAACAAAAGCGACCGTCACCATAAGAAGATGATCATTTTCAAGAAAATTTTGGCAATGTTGTATGGCGTGAATCACTGGAGGAAAGCTCAGTTGGGGACTAGCAAAAACTGGCTGACGGAACAAAAACCAAAGGTAGCATCGGTTTTCAAGATGCTTGAATAGAAGATGTTCACGAAAATTCCCTTTTCAAAAATCTATTTTAAATGCTTTTAAAGACATTTTTTTGCCAAATCAAATTTTAGTCTGATGTTAATAGATATTAACAGAAAAAAATTCGTTCTTTACCGAAAGCATAGAAACACTCCACATCACATTATGTTATTTAATTAAATAAATCAATATTTTTGGGCAATAAATCGAAACGATTGACGTTGAAACATTATTAATGAAATTAACATGAAGCTAAAATTTTATCTACTTGTAGCAGCCATTGTATTATTAAGTTCATGTACTCAAAGAACATGTCCCACATACGCAAAGGAAGACATCCAGGATAATAAAACGATCCAGGAAGCTGACGCTTAGTTTTCTACATACTTTTGCACATCTTTCTTGGTTATTTCATTTTCAGACATAATAACTAATCTTTCGACTACATTTCGCAACTCGCGGATATTCCCGGTCCAGTTGTATTCTTTCAGTTGTTTTTTTGCATCGTCTAAAATAACTTTAATAACTGTTCCATATTCTTCTGCTATCTTTTGAAGAAAGTGATCTGTGAGTGAGCCGATATCATCTTTTCTTTCTCTCAGCGGAGGTACTGTAATGACCACAACACTTAAGCGGTGGTATAAGTCTTCGCGAAAATTACCCTTTTCAATTTCTTCTTTTAAGTTCTTATTTGTTGCTGCTAGTACTCTTACATCTACACCTATAGACTTATCACCGCCAACACGGACTATCTTCTTATCTTGAAGTGCTCTTAGCACCTTAGCCTGTGCCGAAATGCTCATATCACCGATCTCATCCAAAAATAGGGTTCCTCCACTCGCTTGCTCAAATTTTCCAATACGTTGTTTATGCGCTGAAGTAAATGATCCTTTTTCATGACCAAACAGTTCACTTTCAATTAGTTCTGAAGGGATTGCAGCACAATTTACCTCTACCATAGGTGATTTTGATCGTCCGCTTTTTTCGTGCAACCATCTAGCCACTAGCTCTTTTCCTGTCCCATTTTCTCCATTTATTAGGACTCGGGCTTCTGTAGGGGCTACTTTTTCAATTGTTTCTTTTACTTCTTTTATTGGTTTTGATTCACCTATGATTTCATAGCCTTTGCTCACTTTTTTTCTAAGCGTTTTGGTCTCCGTTGAGAGTTTCCCACTTTCTATTCCGTTCCTCACTGTAACCAGTATGCGATTCAAGTCTGGTGGCTTTTGGATAAAGTCATATGCTCCTTTCTTGGTAGCTTCCACCGCCGTGTCAATAGTGCCGTGAGCAGATATCATCACAAAGGGAATATCCAACCTCTCTTCCGAAGCCTTGCTTAGTAGTTCCATTCCATCCATCTTAGGCATTTTAATATCACAGAGAACTAAATCTATTTTTTCGGATTCCAGCTTATTCCACGCATCTTCTCCGTCCTGAGCAGTACTAATTTCATAATTTTCCTCTGATAGGATATCACTAAGTGCATCTCTAATGCTTTTTTCATCATCCACAATTAGTATTTTGGCCATGAATAACTGTTTTTAATAATTTATTTTTTACCAAAAAGCAAGCCAGTAAGCCGGGTCCTGTTTTATCCCATCATTTATCTGGTCCCAATTATACTATTAGGATCTAGCGACCTACCCAATCCTGCTCAAGCGAGCCACTTTCTGATGCAGAACTTATTTGGTCTTTCAGCGCGTAAGGTTTACCATGCCTCTTTGATCACTCTCAGAGCGGTGAGCTCTTACCTCACCTTTTCACCTTTTCTCGAACGACAAGCGTTTGAGTAGTCTATTTTCTGTGGCACTTGCTCTATATCAACAATAATGTAAATATGCTTCTTGTTCAGAAGTACGCTGCTCTTTGCTGCCCGGACTTTCCTCTCCTAGTAGTAACTACTAAGAGCGATGGGAAAGCTTGCTTAGCAAAAATATCAATGAACATCTTTTCCAGTTATTTTAAATTCCCAATCATCAGCATGCTTACCAATTTCGCTAAACATTTCCTTTACCATATCTTCCGATGTATTTGCTAAAAAGGCAATGGCCTCTACTTTGAGAAAACCATCCTCCGCTATAAATTTCGAATAAGGATAGTTAGCACTCTCTGCAAGAAGATCTCTGTAGGGTATCTTGTTATCTAAATCACAAACTTTTGTTTTCAGCTGTATCATTTGGCGATTATACTCACTGTTATGAGTAATATGTCCTGTTATTGTTTGAAATCTACCATCAGGTAATGGCATGATAATCACTGACTGATTATTGTCATATTCTCTGAATTCGCCTCCTATTTCTGAGGCATACTGTTTTGAAAATTTTTTAAAGTCCACCGAGATTAGTTTAGTGTTACTGAAAGTTACTAAATAACATCATCAAATAGATAAAAAAAGGCTTTCAGCAACACTTATTAAAAACTACACTTCCACTTTTAATTAATTAAAAAGACATGATCTCAAACCTATACACCATTGATTAATTAGTACTAGAGTCAAGATTAGGGTCATTATCAGATACTGCGTTTTTTTCCTTCTCTTTTTTTCTTCTCCTTATTGCTTCATTTCTCTTAGAAGTTAGCAATTCTGTCAAATCATTAAAAGAGTGCACAAACCTTAAACTAATTCCGGTTTCCTGACTTAGGCGATCATCCGTATTTAAAAGCTGCTCGTTTGTATTACGAAAGACTTTAGCCCTCAGCCTCCCGTCTTTTGTTAAGCTGTATTCAACAGACCAATCACCAACAATATCGTTTAGAACATTTTGATTGACGTCTTGATCACTACCAAAGCTACCCCCTCTTGTGACTTTTAGTCGCCCATCTAAAAAAGTATAAGCAAATCTGAGTTGAAATGTATTGAATGACTCATCATCAAGTGCCGCTAAATCAACCTCTACCTCAAGATTTTCATCAATTTGGCTGACAAGATATGAGAGTTGATTTGAAAGGATCTCGCTTACACTACCACTTATACCTTGCCCTGAACCTAAAGAAAAGCTCTCATATGGCGAAAACCTTTTCAGAAAAAGTAAACTAATGAACTGTCTTCTTAGCTCTTGTTCATCATTTCTGATTCTACTCAATTTCCCTTCATTTTGAGTGTTTGCATCACTTTCATTTTCAAGCCTTAAATCAAACCCAATATTGGGAGTAACAATGCTTCCATCTATGTTGAGGACGACAAGGACAGGCACTTTATTTGACATCTCGGTTTCATCTCTTTCTGAAGAACTCTCTAGTTCTTCAAATGAAGCCCTTTGCAAATAAGTTGCCTCCAAGCTTAGTTGCGCATCATACGGATCTCCATACCAAGTGATCCTACTTCCAGGAACTATTTCAAATTCTTTATTGATTAGGTTGGACAAAGTAAAATTATAAGCTCCTTCCGTAATATCCAGTGGACCGAACATACTGAATTCTCCATCAGAACTTAGCGACAATTTTAAATTCCCTCTTCCTCTCCCTCTTATAATATCCCCTTTCTTAATGTCAAATATCAATTCGCAATAGGCATCCGGAGTGACTTCGATGTCAAAATCAAGAGCCAAACCGGTTATAGCTACACCTTTATCTTTATCATCTAAATAAGAGATAGTATCAGAAAAATCAACAAACTGAATAAATTCTTCCTGACTAGAGCTAGTTGATTCGGAAACCGGAATAAAAAACCTTGTGTTTGGTTCTGTTTTTACATCTGCTTTGATAAACAGATCATTCAATGGTCCTAATATGTCTACTTTACCACTCATATAGGCAGAGCCATAGTAGAGGGTATTATCCAATAACGTTGTATTTAAAAATTCAAAATTTTGAAAAGCTAAAGAGAGATCAGCCACAAAATTTGAGAAGTAATCATGCGAGATTTGTCCATATAAATTAGCAATAGCCCCTTTTCTATCAACTAAATCAAACTGAGTAAAACCAATACTTTGGGGGTCAAAATTTATTCTTCCAGAAAAAGAATAGGGTGTGTTGAGATAGAGCACTCTACCACTTCCATTCTTAACACTAAAATCTCCAATAATTTCCGGCCTGGATATACTTCCTAGAAGTTTTAACTGACCACTAGCCGTGCCTTTCAAATCCGAGATATTTTTATCTACAAAAGGTCTCGCGATTGATAAGTCCGCCTGGTTGAAGTCTACATCAAAGTCGAGCTGATCTGATGATTGAGCCGGAAAATAATATCCTCTTATCTGCACGGACTTAAAATCATCTCTCCTTACCTCAATAGTTGAATAAATTGATCTTGTGGAGGGTTCCCATTTGGAAGAGCAGTCGAGATCTCCTAATAAGATATTATCATATTTGAAATTTTCAAGAATAAAACCCCCGTTATATCTCATAGGCTGATCCACATGATCTCTAAAGAAATCGAAGCTCCCGTTTAGAAAGCCATCAAATTCAATTTCTGAAAATAAATTGGCTTTGTTCATGTTCAAATCCTCTATGGCTATGTTCACTGAAGTATTCCTATTGTTTGAAACAATACCGGATACCCGAATAGACTCACTCTGATCATAAATCTCAAAGTTTTTGAGCGTGATATCTCCTGATTTGAAGGTGATATTATTTGATAGATTAAAACTCCATTGGTCGTCCAAAATGATAATGTCAGATGGTAAGACCCTAAATACCACTGAATCTTGAGAAAGAATTACCTGACTTTCTATCCTGATATCTGTTAGAGAACTGGGTTGCTTTAGTAACAGACTCAGATTAATTAACTCATCATACCAAACCCCTTCCAAAAGGAGATCATTAGTTTCCGGGATACCCTGAAGATTTTGGCTGGTAGATCTGAAAATAAAATTTGTTAACACACTACCAGAAGACGCTGTACTAGATCCATTCATCTCTAAAATAGGATTATTAAAAGTATTTCCGTCTATTCCCAATGAATCACCTCTATAGTAGATTGAAATATTTGAGGATTTTCCTTGTCTGTAAGACATTTCTAATATTGAGCCTTTGGAAATACTTACCGGTATTTGAAGAGAATCCAAGTAAGGAGAAATATTGAGCAATTTTACATTTGCTTTAATCCTGTATTTTTCGCCACTTCCTGATAAAAACAAGGAATCTACTCCTATAGCATCTTCTATTTGTAATTTATTCGCATATCCTTTAGCCAATAAGGGAAAATCTGCAAGTATATCTGATAACCTGAAGTCTCCTGAAATTTCGGATCGTACGCCAGGAAAGCTGAGAAAAATGTTTCTTATACTATCCTTATCAAATGAAGCTGAAAATTTTACTGAGTCTAAAGGAATTATTTTATCATTCAATTTCAGAATAGCAGAATCAATATTGAGGTCACCTACTAGATTATCGATATCGAAATTTTGGATAGAAAGATCAATGTGACCTACTGCAGAAATGTTCTTATTTGTAAGATTTAGAGTATCCATCAAAAATTTTCTTGTTACAATGTCTACATTGAGGAATCGGTTATCTCCTCTTATATCCAGTTCTGTATTGCCTCGCAGCTTACAATTGGGATCTTCGATAATGATTTCACTTTTTAAAAAATTCTTCTGAAAATGCCCATTTACTGATAATGAATCATAAATGTATCCCATCAAACCACTATTGAGCATTGTTGCTTTAAGATTAAAATCTGCGTTGTCAGGTGTTATGCCCTTTCCTTCAATATTCGCTACAAGATTTATGTTTTGAATGAAATCATTTTTAAGAAAGGCTCCGATATTGACATTGTCAAGTTCCAAGTTGCCATTATAGGACATCTCGGTAGGATCATCTGGAATTTTTAAATTAATATCTGAATAGACAGAACCCTGATCGGTTTTAAAATCTCCTTTTGCAACAAAATCATTAATAAAGCCCGCAAAACTTCCTTTAAAATTTATCTTACCCATGCGTTTAAGATTCTCTGTTATCTTACCAAGATACGGTTCCAAATCCGTAGGGACCAAATGAGAATCAACGATATCAGCCAAAACGAAAGTTTTCTTCAAATCAGGTAGCCCGAAACAACTAATTTCACCTTGCCAGTAAGTAGATGATCCGAGACCTATTCTCGCATCTTCTACATTAAAATCCCCTATGGTTCCCTCAAAAAAACCATCTAAGGAGATATCAGATTTAAGCTGATCGATACCCGTTACAAGCTGGATATCTCTTTTTGAAATCTTAGATTCTTTGAAGCGGAGAGCAAATGAAACACTATCTGCAAAAGAACTGAAGTCATTAAGACCTGTATAGAAGAATTCTAAACTATCAGCTATTGTACTATTAGTTGTTTTTAAATCCAGATCATGAAGACTGAGTGATTTACTTGAAACCCTAAAAATTGTTTCAAGCGCTTCAATAGCAAAACCAGAGTTAAGCTCTTTGCTTTCAAAGTGATTCAAATCACCGATGATTGTATCTGAGCTAAGTTGAAAATCAATTAAATCTAAAATAGGTATCTCCAGATTAAGATGAGAAAAATCTATTCTATCAATAAGCCTATTTTTGGTCTTGTCTGTAAGTCTAAAATTAAGTTCTTCTAAGAATATGTGTTCTATTGAAATGGCACTTGATTCTTTTGAACTATTTGAATCCGGAGAACTGAGGCTTGAAATTGATTGCAAGAATCTCGTAAGATTTAGCTCCTTTACCGAATCATGTTTTACAAGATTCAATAATAGATTATCAGAGACCACTTCTTCTATCTGCAAGTATTCACCTTTAAGTAAATGCATTATTTTATAATCTACCGAAATACTTTCAGCATATATCATAGTATCTTTTTCGGTATCATAGATCAATAGATCCTGAAACTCAACATTATCAAGCCATGATATGCTTATTTTATTAAGCGAAATTTCATGATCGGTATAATTAGAAATTCTTTTTAATGCCTTTTGGGCGATATACGTTTGTACTATACTAAACTGAAGAAATAGTAAGGCAGATAAGAAGAATATAGAAGAATAGAATAAAATACCTGAAATAATTCTCCGGGAAACTTTTTGCATTTTTGCTATCGTTATTTTACTATTCAAAAATTAGTGTGGCCATTATTCTGGGAATAGAATCTTCATGCGATGAAACATCTGCATCAATCTGTATTGATAGCAAAATAATAAATAATGAGATAGTAGGACAAAATATACATGTGAAGTATGGTGGTGTAGTTCCTGAACTTGCATCTCGAGAACATCATAAAAATATCGTGCCAGTAGTGGATACTGTCCTCAATGATGCACAAGTGCCGCTAGATCATATTGACGCAATCGCATATACGAGAGGCCCCGGACTTCTTGGAGCACTTTTAATTGGCTCGAGTTTTGCTAAATCCATGGCGGCAGCCTTAGATATCCCTATTATTCCTGTTCACCATATGAAAGCTCATGTTTTGGCACACTTTATCGACGATCCAAAACCACCTTTCCCATTTTTATGCCTCACAATAAGTGGGGGACATACACAAATTTTAAAGGTATCAAGTGTTACACAAATGGAAATATTAGGTCAAACACAGGATGACGCAGTAGGCGAAGCTTTTGATAAAACCGCTAAACTACTAGGCTTATCTTATCCTGGTGGACCTTTGATAGATCAACTGTCCAAAAAAGGAGATCCTAATGCTTTTAAATTTGCAGAAACAGAAATGCCCAATCTGGATTACTCATTTAGCGGTATAAAAACCAGTATACTCTATTTTCTCAAAAAAAAATTGAGAGAGAACAAAAATTTCATTTCCGAAAACCTGGAAGATCTTGCGGCAAGCATTCAGCATACTTTGATAAAAATGCTACTTAATAAACTACAAAAGGCAGCTAACATTGAAAAAACAAACCACATTGCTATCTCAGGTGGAGTTTCTGCAAACTCTGGATTAAGATTGGAGTTATTAGAACAGGCAAAAGTAAATGGTTGGGAAGTTTACATACCTGATATTCAGTATTGCACAGATAATGCAGGTATGATTGCAATAAGTGGTCATTTATTATATGAGAATTCCAATTTTGGAAGTTTATATGATAGTCCACTCCCACGGATGCCTCTTTAACGGTTTATATGCTATTTTTAAGTTTATGGGTCAGGACAAAAGACGATTTTCTGGTTCTATTCACATCAAAAACAGAAAAGCAAACTTTCAATATGAGTTTGTAGAAAAGTTTGAAGCAGGTATGGTATTAAAAGGTACAGAAATCAAATCTGTGCGAGAAGGGAAAGCCAGTATACAAGAAGCCTATTGCTATTTAAAGACGAATGAGGTCTTTATTAAAGGGATGAATATTTCACCTTACGCGAATGCCAGCTTTGAATGTCATGAAATGGCAAGAGATAGGAAGCTACTTTTGAAGAGAAAAGAAATTGAAAAATTAAGAACTAAAACCGAAGAAAAAGGCCTCACTGTAGTGCCTGTGAGACTGTATCTTAATAATCGTGGTTTTGCTAAACTTGAAATTGCCTTAGCGAGAGGTAAAAAGATTTATGATAAAAGAGAAGATATTAAAAAGAAAGATCAAAAACGAGAACTTGAACGAATCAAACTTTAATAATGGTATTGGTACTTAATCAGGATTATTCTCCTTTAACTATTTGCACTGTCCAAAGAGCATTTATGCTTATTTTTTTGGAGAAAGCTGATATGGTTGAAGAAATTGGAGATAAGAGCCTTAGATCGATTTCTAAATCCTTCCCGTTCCCTTCAGTAGTTAGGGTAAAAAATTATGTACACATCCCATATAAAGGGGTAGTGATGAGCCGACATAATATATTCCGAAGAGATGGTGGAAAATGCCAATATTGCGGCACAAATAAAGAACTTACACTAGATCATGTGATACCAAGGTCTAAAGGAGGTAAATCAACATGGACAAATCTAGTTACAGCGTGCAAGAAATGTAATTCTATAAAAGGCGACTATTCTCTTGAAAAGGTAGGTATGAAGCTTAATCGACAACCGATAAAACCAACCTACTTATCTTTTTTAAAAATGAATAATGAATCTTATCGAAACGAATGGAATACTTATCTGAATCCAAAGAAAGCTATTGCATAGCTTAGTCCTTAATCTTCTTTTCTAATCTTGTGCCCGTATAGATAAAATCATATTGTTCCCAAAAGAGCTAATAATAACTAAAAAGGTTAGATAAATTCATAGCAAAATATGCTACATCAATAAACCAAAGAGTGTCTTAAAAGCAAAGACGAAAAAACACGTTACTGACTCTTACAACATAGTTTTTAGCAAAAGAATGAATTGAATGTAGTTTATACCTTGAAATTTATTTTTCAATTTTTAAAAATTCATTTGAATTTTAGATGAATCGAAAGTGAACCTGTGATTTTATTGCTTTACTATTAAAACCTATCAAATAGATTCAATAACTATTTGCGCATCTAGATCTCAAAAAAACATGCTCTATGTTCTAGAAAACATCGCTTTCATGCAAAAAGTACTGTTTTCTTATAAACCCTAGTTATAATAATTCCTTCACACTTCATAACAAGTAATAAAGCGAACAGAACTAATGAGCTAGGAGAAACTCTTACAAAAGGACTTTTTAATTTTTAAAAAAATAAAAAGATCATAAGTAAGAAATACTACCCTTATAGAAATACAAAAACAGCATAAATCATTACTAAATCAATCATCTTTAATAGCTCTCAAAGATTTATATAACAATTTCCGGGCATTAGATTTTCGTAATGTCTGCTCTACGTCTGAAACTATTCCCATTTTAACCTCTGAATCAATATTCAGAGCCATAGTTATTCTATCACGCTCAGCTTCCGATAACTTATCTTTTTCTTGATTAACAAACAATGTCAATTCATCTGGCTCCACAAAGACATCATTTGTCTGAATCCGTGGTTCATCTCCATAAACTCCTATGTTTTTTGGTTCACCTATATAAATGTGGCTCACCAAAGACTTCTTTTGGATTTTACTAAGCTGATCTGCCTTGGGCAATAGCTGTTTGACCAAAATGTCTTGCTCTCTCATTACCGTAGTAACCATGAAAAAGAAAAGCAACATGAAGATGATGTCTGGCAATGCAGCCGTTGGGATATCTTGTGATGCTTTAGAATTTTTCTTAAATTTTGACATAAAATATGATTTATTTATCAGGTTCTGCTATAGAAATTGCCTTTTGTATTCCTTGTCTAGCTTGTTTGTAAATTCTTTCTTCGATCTCCTCACTTTGATCCAATTCCAGAAACTCTTGAGTGGTCAATCCAACACGCTCCGCATAAATCTCATTATAAGCCGCATGCAAATTATCCAACACCTGAATATATAGCTCGTAACTTGTACCCCTATTTGCTTTGAAAGAAACAATTGCGTCTCCCGGGCTATCAGATGATTCTGGATCTTGCTTAGCTATGGCTTTCAATGAGGCGGGCAGACTATTGTAAAGATCTACCGCCTCGGTATCATTTATCTTACCAAAATTCAGAACATGATCTTTCACCATCTGTCTTAACTCTGAAACAGGTTTTGTAAATGGCTCGTTTTCAACCAAAAGCTGATCATTGGAATTGGCCAAAATCTTAAAGATGTTTCGTTCCTGAAGCTTGACTTCAATTTCTTCTTCAGGAGGAGGAGGTAATTGCATCAAAATTCCTTTATCATTCGCAATGGTAGTAGTTACCAAAAAGAATATAAGCAAGAGAAAAGCGATGTCGGCCATAGAACCAGTACTTACCTCTGGTGCAGTTCTGTCTTTACTTCTAGCCATTATTCAAATGCTTTTTTGATTTCTGTATAGATTATTCCCAAAATAGCTGCAAGCGCTAATATGTAGAAAGTAGTGAGGCTAGCTCCTACAATCTTTACAGTGGCAGCGGATTTGTCTCCCATATCTTCTCCTGAAGAGATAAAATAAGAAACAATAAAAACTACAATTAAAGCTCCAACACCTAACCCTATTTTCTTAAGTGATTGAGGGTCGCCAAAAGCCTTGATAAGAGGCATACCTACCGCGGTGATCAAACAGACTCCAATAAGAATGTAGGAAAGAAATAATCCGATATTCACAAATGCTTCCATATACTAATTATTTAGAAAGATTATGTTTTACCAATAGATCAACAAGTGAAATGGACGCATCTTCCATGCTATTTACTATAGAGTCCACTTTTGACACTAAATAATTATAAAACAACTGTAAAATCACTGCTACAATCAAACCACCTACAGTTGTTAATAAAGCTACTTTAATACCACTTGCCACCAAGGCTGGAGAAACATCTCCTGCTTCCGCGATCGCATCAAATGCTTCGATCATACCGATTACCGTACCCATAAAGCCCAACATTGGCGCTAATGAAATGAACAAGGAGATCCAAATCATTCCTCTTTCCAATTTGCCCATTTCTACAGATCCGTAAGAAATAATTGATTTTTCAACCATTTCAATACCCTCTGACATCCTTAAAAGTCCTTGAACAAAAATAGATGCTACCGGGCCTCTGGTATTTCTACAAACTTCCTTGGCTGCATCAGCACCGCCCGAACTTAAAGCATCTTCCACATCCGCAAGGAGTTTTTTAGTGTTAGTGGAAGCCATATTTAGATGAATGATTCTTTCTATTGCTATCGCAAGGCCAAGAATTAAACAAATCAAAACAATCCCCATAAAAGTTGGTCCACCATCAATGAATTGTTCTTTAACTACCTGATGGAAGCTTTTTGAAGATTCTACAGGCTCGTCAGCAATTGCCTCGGTAATTTCTTCAACAGGCTCTTCATAAACTTCTTCAGCTACCTCGGATTCAACAGATGTAGAGTCTGTGGATAGAGAATCTGATTCATCTACAAATGCATCTTGCGCTGAGACATTGAAGGCCATTATGCCTGCCAACATTAAGAGAGTTAATAACTTTTTCATAATTCAGTCTTATAAGTTAAGTCTTAGGTTTTAGTTAATATAATCTGTTTTAATAAGTTTCTTTAAAGTAAGAATTCGACCCAAACGAACTCTGCCTTTAAGCAGAGAGGAAGGGATTCGAACCCTCGATACCCTTTTGGGGTATACACACTTTCCAGGCGTGCGCCTTCGACCACTCGGCCACCTCTCTGAAAACCCTTCATTTTTTGGAGGGCATACAAATAAATCATTAAAAATACCTTTATGCAAGTTTTATCTTAATCATAGGGCTATTCATCGTGTTATTCTGGTTCATTCGTCCATTTCGCCTGAAATAGAGTTTGTTAATAGCTGCTTTATTTTTTGTTTATCAGTTTCCCTTCCCAAAACAAACATCATCTTGGTCAGAGCAGCTTCTGTAGTTATATCTCCTCCGCTCAAAACACCGATATCATCGAGCATTTTGCTAGTTTCATATTTCCCTTGAACTACCTTACCGCCTATACATTGACTTACATTCAATATTGTTTTATTTTTTTTTATTGCTTTTTCTAAACATTTCAAGAACCAATCAAACTTCATAGTGTTTCCAGATCCAAAAGACTCCAGAACAATCCCATCTGTTTTCTGATTAAGCAAGATTGATTCGACAAAATGAGATGTTACTCCTGGAAAAATTTTCAAAAGCGCGACATTAGGGTTCAATTTACTTAATACTTCAAGTTTCGATTCTTCATCACATTTTTTCAACGCCGTTTTATTAAATTCTATTTCTATTCCTACTTCAGCAAGCGCCGGATAATTCTCAGATTCAAAAGCAGCAAAAGTGGAACTTCGTATTTTTTGTGATCTATTTCCACGCAGAAGAAAGTAATTAAAATAAAGACACACCTCGTCCACAATTGGACGTCCATCTTTGTGCGCAGAAGCGATTTCCAAAGCTGCAATTAGATTTTCCCTCGCATCTGATCTTGGGGAACCAATAGGTATTTGTGCCCCTGTAAAAATGACAGGTTTATTGAGCCCCTTAAGCATGAAACTAAGCATAGAAGAGGAATATGCCATTGTGTCAGTGCCATGAAGAATGACAAACCCATCATATTGGCTATAGTTTTCTTCTATAATATAAGCAAGATTTTTCCAATCATGAATGTGAATATTGGAAGAATCTATTGGAACTGGAAATGAAATAACTGTGAGTTTTAGGCCAAGATTTCGAAGTACAGGGATTTTATCCACTGCCTTACCAAAATTAAATGGAGTAAGTGCACCACTTTCATTTTGAATCATACCAAATGTTCCACCAGTATAAATGATTAAAATCGATCTCTTCCCTTCGTCGGTGATATTGACAATCTTGTAGTTCACATTACATTAATTAGTAAAAAATAAATCATTTGCATTTTTAGTAGTTACATCATTTAGCTCTTGAAGACTCATTTTTAAGTATTGAGCTATTTTCTCTGCTACTAACAAGATGAATGCAGGTTCATTTCTTTTTCCTCTGTGTGGAGTTGGTGCAAGATAAGGAGCGTCTGTTTCTAATATGATTTTCGAGCGATCCAGATGAGGAATGACTTTATCCAATCCTCCATTCTTAAAGGTACTTACTCCACCTACACCCAGATATAATCCCATTTCTGAGATCTTGAGTCCTTGATCAACTGTTCCAGTGAAACAATGAAAAACGCCTTTTAGCCCTTCGTTTTTATATTTTGATACAAGTTTTATTGTTTCATGTATGCTATCTCTGCAATGAATAACAACCGGTATGTTATGATGTAGGGCCATCTCGCATTGAGAGTGGAAAGCTTCTTTCTGTTGCTCCCAAAACGATTTATCCCAGTATAAATCTGTTCCTATCTCCCCTACTGCTAAAAATTTTCTTTTCTCCAGCCAATCTTTTACTACTTTTAGTTGCTTTTGAAAATCTTCTTTCACATAACATGGATGTAACCCCATCATTGAATAGCAGAAATTGGGATATTTATTTTCAAGTTCTAACATAGGCCTAATTGAATGAACATCTATGTTTGGAAGTAAAACCTTTTCTACCCCTGCCGCCTTAGCCCTAGCAACGATACTATCAATATCTTCATTGAAATCACTCAGGTAGATATGTGCGTGTGTATCAATCATGATCTAATCTTTCTAAGAAAAATCCCTTACTGTAGAAATGTTGAAGCAATTCTGGAAGCATAATTTTAAGATTCTCAAACGACTTTAGATGGTCATGAAAAACTAAGATACTTCCAGGTACTGCGCTTTGCATAAATCGTATACTTCTGAAAATATTCATTCTGGAATCAAAATCCCAAGACAGTAGATTCCACATAATTATTTCTTTATGTTTCAACTTCTTTATCTGACTTCTTTTAATTCTTCCATAAGGAGGTCTGAAGAGTCTATTGTTTACACCTAGTTTTTTTAATTCTAGCTCACACTTTTCGATATCGTTTAAATAATCTGTATCCGAGCATAACCATCCATCCAAGTGAACGTGCGTATGATTAGCCAACAAATGACCTTCAGAGAGCATTCTTTTTGCTAGAGACGGATTACGGCTTAAATTTTTTCCTAAACAAAAAAAAGTAGCTTTTGCTTCCACTTTTTTAAGTTGATCCAAGACCCATGATGTTACCGTAGGAGTGGGACCATCATCAAAGGTTAGGTATATCGATTGCTTGGATTCTTTTTTCCACACCAGAGATGGATACACGCTTTTATGAAAAGATGAACTTCTGTAAAGTCTAATCATCTATTCTGCACCTTGCAGGATAGCATGGTGATATCATCATGAAATGGGCGCTTCCCCTTAAAACTTTCCAACTCTTCCAGAATATGGTTTTGTAAGTATGTTAAATCTTCACCATCATAGGAGTCAATGATCTTCTCAAGTCTCTTAAACTCAAAAGCCTCATCAGCCTCATTAAATGTTTCTGTAAGACCATCTGTATAAGCAAAAATGAAAAAGCTTGATAGGTTTTCGATGTATTTGCTTTCAATAAAAGGAAGGGGTTCAAGCATTCCAAGGATTGTAGTCCCTTCGGTTAAAAGTTTTATGCCTTCATTCGTCTTGAGTAAAATTTCGTTATGTCCACAATTAATGTACTCAATTCTCAAAGCATTGAAATCGTATATAGCAGCGAAAAATGTAATAAAATTCTCTGCATTGCCACTTCTATAGGTTGTAAGATTTAATTCTTTTACAATCTCAATCAAATCTTTAGTCTGACGGACCATTGCCCTAAGTGAAGCTTGGAAATTTGACATCAATAATGCTGCTGGCACTCCTTTTCCGGAAACATCTGCAATGCAGATTAGGAATCGGTTTTCGTCTATTTGGATGTAGTCGTAATAATCACCACCTACATCGTGATGTGGGAGATAAAAAGCTTCTAACTGTAGCTTTTCAATCTTTGGCAGTTCTTTGGGAAACAAGAAATTCTGGACTTTCTTGGCTATTTCAAGTTCTCTTCTATATGCCTCCTGTTCTACTTGTTTTCTTGCTAACTTCTTATTTTCTATTGCTACCAGGATTATATTCGTAAGCGCATTTAAAAACCGATTCTGGCTTTTCTCTTGTTCGCCGGTCCTGATAAAAACCACAGCAAGTATTTTTTCTTTATGATAAACAGGAAAAACAGACTTGAATTCCTTAAAATCCTCATGTTTGACTAATTGTTCTTTTTGGAGAGACTTATATTTTTCCGGAAGATCCAACTCCAGACTAGTGTTTTTAACGCCAAAATGAGCCCTACAAGTCCACTCACCATCGCTTTCTGTAAATAAAGCTAACTTTTTCACTCTCAGATCTGCTAATAATATAAAGCGGTAAATACGCAATAAATCTTGTTCAGGTAAATTATTATTTACTGCCTGTGTTACCTCCAGGAGCGCATTTAACTGAAGGTCTTTTACATCAATAAGAGCATCCCTCATCTCGAATTATGTTCAAAAAGACCTTTTTTGGATGCTAGGTAATAATATGACTGAAATGAGTGTTGCATATCTAATTTATCCTGTTCTAATTCTTGATCAATCTCGTTGTATACTCTAACCAAACCATTTTTTATCATCTCCCTTAGATTGAATTTTAATTGATCATGGGAGTATCCCAATTCTTCTCTTAGCTTCTGATAAGAAGTCACAAAATAAAGCTGGTCTAATATATTGTATTCTATTTCCGTCAATACTTTCTTCCTTTCCAGGTATAGCTTCCAAAGATAGAATTCACCCCCATGATTAATATATGGAATGGATAAATAATTTGAATGACAAGAAGAGATAGCACTGGTGATCTTAAGTTCAAAAAAGTATGAATCGGTGAAATATAGATTACCGTTGATAACCATTTGGTTACGAATAAAAATGAAAGAAAGATCCAATGAAATCCGCCCGATATTGTATATACAATAGCGATCAACCATACTAAATGGTCCAGAAAAAAAAGCACGGCTGCCAATCTCAAGTTAGGATTTTTGTTGTGTTTCCATTTACTTATCCATCTTATTCGTTGATTCATAAACCCACGCAATGTCTTATGAACAGAGGTTATTACAAGGGCTTTACTATTTTTTAAAAATACGGCTTGGCCTGGGTATCTTTTTGAAATGTTAAACAAAAGAAATTCATCATCTCCAGAGGGTATTTGAAGGTTATCAGTATACCCTCCTACTTCAAAAAATGCTTCTTTAGAAAATGCAAGATTAGCTCCACTGCACATACCGGGATTGTTGTGAAATAAAGTTACAGCTCCAAAACCAATTAAACCTGAAAATTCGGCTTGTTGTAAACTGGCCCAAAACCCTTGGCCTTTTAACGCTACAGGACCAGCTACCATTTTTTTCCCTTCTATGCACGCAGCATAACTAGACAACCACTTAGGTCCCATTTGACAGTCTGCATCCGTAGTAAGTATAAAGTCATTTTTTGCTATCTCTACTCCCTTAGTTAAGGCTTGTTTTTTGCCAGATTCATTTGAATCAGAAAGGGTAACTACCTTCAGATGCATGCTTAGTTTATTCTCACATTCCTTAATAATATTTAGTGTCTCATCTTCCGAAAAGTCATTTATAATAATTACCTCATATTTATTTTTGTCATACTCTTGATATTCAAGGCTAGCAAGGACTTTCTCAATAACCTTTTCTTCGTTTCTCACTGGAACGATGACTGAAAGCGAGGGTCCTTCTGATGTTTTAGATATAAGGGGAACTAGAGACCAGTAGTAGGCTAAAAGTAGGTAAAAACCAACATGCAAAACAAAAAATATCAACACCAGATAGATCATTTGGCAACCTGTAAAAGAAAAGCGAAACAAATCATTTAAATAAGATTATGTCCTCTTTGTGACAATAATTGACTGATCAGGATGGATTAACCTATTCAAACGAAACTAACCCAATTATTTAGTGTAAATAGTGCAATATTAATGATCTATGTAATAAAAGTAGGAGCTGTTACAAGAGTAATATCTTGCGCATGTAGTTTAGCCCACATTATTCACCACAAATAGTGGTAGGTTAATTCAAGTAATGGATTTACAGTAGTTTAATATTCGTACAAAATGATTTTAGATTCCTTAAATCTAGGGAACGATGTTGTCCTCTCACTCGAAATCAATTAACTCCTATTCAACATGTTACGTCATCTCAATGAATAACAGT
>JBCCLN010000066.1:0-17645 GCA_039026865.1 Bacteroidota bacterium
ATTATAATGTATTATTAAAATAATATTTTACTCAGACCGCTAGATAGTGACTTTAATGGTGATGAGAGACGTAACTTTACTTGATGATTATGCCAACCATTATATGAATTTTGTATAACAGCCGATTTAAAGAATTAAGAGATACAACTGAAAAAAACGATAAAAAAATAAGCAAAAGGTAAGGTTTCATTTGGGGTGAGGCCGGATTTATTGACAAGAAGCGGATTGGAACAACCCTGTGAATGAATCATGAATTAGTTATATCAGATCAAGTTTAATACTTGCTCTTTGATTTTCTCTAGTTCATCCTTCATTGAAACAACTGTTCTTTGGATTTCAGCATCGTTCGCCTTAGAACCAATAGTATTAATTTCCCTCCCTATTTCTTGAGAGATAAATCCAAGTTTTTTTCCTGCATAAGATTCTTTTTCCAAAATCTCTAAAAAATAACTCAAGTGTTGATTTAACCTTACTTTTTCTTCGCTAATATCTAATCGCTCTAAATAAAAAATAAGTTCCTGTTCAAATCGGTTTTCATCCACTTTTACTTTATCCCTGATTTCGTCGATGCCTTTTTGAATCTTTGAACGAATGCTTTCGTCTCTTTTTTTATCGGCTGAGTCAATCATAGATAGACCTTCTTCAATATTACGAATATATCCTTTTAGCTTTTTGGACAACACTTCACCTTCCTGCATTCTAAATTTTATACATTCATCTAAAGAATTAATTATTGATTTCTCGACTTCATCCCATGGAATTTCATGTTCCGATAGCTCTTGCTGCTTAATCACTTGAGGAGCTTCTAAGGCCAGTTTTAACAAATTCTCTTCCTGTGCATTCACTTTTGAGGCTAGTGATCGAAACGTATCATAATATGCCTTAAAAAGTTTTTCATCAACTTTAACTGCAGAAGTGTCATTAGCGTCAATTTCCAGATCCAATGCAAGCATTACTTTCCCTCGCTTAAGTTTTTCGTTAACTAGATTTCGAACTTGATTTTCCTTAGAAGTAAGTTCCTTTGGAAGACGGGGAGAAAAGTCTAAAAATTTACTATTGAGTGTCTTAACTTCTGACTTGATCAAGAACTGTTGACATTTCCGTTCGTTACAGCCATAGCCAGTCATAGAGTGTTGCATGCTTAAAGTTAACTCCAATAATCATAGAAGAAATCCAAGCCACCAAATATCATTTTCGAAATAGAGCCAAATTTGAAATAGAGCCAAATTTTATTGTCTCAATTCAAAAGTCAAGACCTAGGGTGAAATAGAATCTTTTGCTACGGGTTTCACCGTCTAAATAAGGAGTGGCTACATCAAACTTGATATAGTAGCCTAAAAGTACGGTTCTCAAACCCCAGCCATAACCTCCAAGCCACGGATTTTGGAATTTAACAATCTCTGCTATAAATGGAGCATTATCTTCAAATCTTCTAGTGATTGGGCGGCCATCTTTAAATGGTGGTCTGCCAGTCCAGACGGATCCAGCATCAATAAAACCAATTACTTGAAAATTTCGAAGAAAATTGGATTTAATCGGGCCGTTAGTCAAATATTGAAAAATTGGAACTCTTAATTCTGAATTCATTACTAAAACATCAGATCCATATGCTTCATTATAATCTAATCCTCTTAGATTGGTGACGAATTCATTGAATAGCATGTCACTATTATCTGTATCATTTTGGAATGACAATGGGTCTTGATCACCCTGAGTATCACTATTTGCGAATAACCAATTATCCATCCCTCCAAGCATATAATCTTTTTTTGCCGGACCTAATTGTTTTCCATAAAGGATCCTGTTGGCCCAAGTTATTTCTTTGTGAACTTTTTGATAGTGCCTGAAATCAAATCTGATGTTGCTGAAATTTTTGGATCGATCAGTAGTGTGAACATGAGAAGTAAATTCAACTAACGCCCTGGTACCTTGATAAAGATTAAAGGATTTTTCTATGGTGTTATCAAAAACAAGTGAAGCGCTCCCACCTATATAATCCTGTGAGTCATTTTGAGCAAGATCAGCTCCCTGACCGGTTACACTCAAAAAATTGAGGTTTGTAAATGATGTTCTGGTAAAAAATGGAGAAGCTTCTATTCTGAATGTGTGTGTTATGGGTAGAGCAGCAGTTAGTTTGTATCGACTTAGTTGATATTTATGGGACAAATTGTCATCTTCTGGTTCCTCAATCAAATAAGTTTTACGGTCAATTCTAAATTTGAAATCCATCCAATATTTTAGGTATTGGAATTCCGCATAAATATCCCCTTGTTCAAAGTTTGGTTTTACTAATGCACCTCCTTTCAACTTATAGTTCTCCAATACATCATTTATTTCTGTTTCTAGCAACATCATAAAATTTCTGTATGGATCCCATAAAAATGAGGTAATTACGTTATTGAAGGTAAATCTTGGTCGGTACGGGATTGGACCTACGCGTTCATTCTCTTGTTCAAAACTTTGGTATTTACTGAAAAATGATTCCGGTTGATAGGCGTTTTCTGTTTCATCTTCAAAAACATAGTTATCAGTATCAATCCAATTGGGATCTTCCAATACGATAGAGTCTTTATTATCTTCTTCAAGAAATTCAAAATCATCGGCATCTGAAACATCTTTCACTGTTTCCTCCTGAATTATATCCATATTGACAGTTGATTTATTTCTGAGAACTCTGGATACTACTCTTATTGCATTTTTTCTTCTTTGTCTTGGGGTTTCTAAAGTAAACTTGCTGGTGGAGAGGTTTGTAACAGTATCCAGGTATACACTTACCCGACTATCATTTATCATTAAGTAAGTGAGCTTTTCAGGATCAAAGTGCAAATCGTAGCTGAGAATAGATTGATCAAAGTTAGTAATTTGGGTATGTACAGAATCTCTAAAAGAATAACGATACAGATTTGAAATGCCTTTTTGATCACTTAGATAATATATTTCTGTTCGATTTCTTGCATATGGTTTTCGGTCTTCGCTTAACGAGTTTGTCAATCGGTAGAATTCATTAGTTGTAGTGTCTAAGTCATAAACAAATAAATTAAAATTATTATCCAAGGACTCCAAAGAAACATCGCTTACTTTCACGGAGTCACCTACCCTATTAGAGCTGAAAAGAATCGCAGCAGTGCCTGGTACAAATGTGGGATCTAAGTCATCATAGGCATCTTTAGTTATTCTTCGCAGCGCATTGCGGTTCATTGCAGTAAGGAATAAATCATTCTGCCCATCTATATCACCTGATATTACCGCTAGTCTTCCATTATCATTAAAAGAAAAACCTTCTATTTGTCTGAATCTCGTTAACGGCTTTTGTCTTTTTTCCCCCGTATCTAAGTTGTAAGTATTCAAATACAAAAAACCTCGTCTAAATAGTATTACTCCCAAAGTAGATTCATCTCGCCAATCCAAAAGAGGAAGATGCTTATCCACATCTTGACCGTTAATACGAAAACCTCCGGAAGTAATTCTTTTCGTTTGACCATTAGGTAGATTTTTCGTGTAGACAACATATTTTCCGTTTTTCAATACGGCATAAGCAACTTTATCAGCATTTTTACTAAATCTTACTGAGGTCGTAATCAGATCTTTAGCTCCTCTAATTTTAGTTAGCATCCCTTCTTCTTTGGACTTCACATAATTTTCCTTTACCTCCTGCCTCTGAGAGAGATAGTAACTCTTCCAATCGTTTAAAAAAGTTTTAAATGATACTCCAAGGGTATTAGCAATACTATTTTCTTCTTTACGTATGATTCGGGTAAGATTCAAGATATTGGAGATATTACTCTCACCATATTTTACAGCGATATAATTCCAAATGCTTTGTCCTATAATCGCCGCAGTCTCTCCATTGATCCTATTAAGTTTTTTTATCTTTTTTCTAGACATGTAATCACGTAGATAATCATCCATTTCACGTGACCAGCCATAAGCGATATATCTTGCTGCTCCTTCTATAAACCAGTCTGGTAATGAAAGAAGATAGCTGTTTTGAAATATTTCTGCCAAACTGCCACCATACATCATGTCTTCAATCAAACTGCCAGATAGCTTATAAATAAGTTCTTGTTTGAATTGATATGCTTTCCCTGGATATGGAACTTCTAATTGTAACTTTACAAATTCGGTCCTTCCTCCAATGGTGTATACTGCACCATCTATACCTACATTGCTTTGTTGTAAATCATAAATAGAATTATAGACAAAGATTTTTGTTTTGCTGTAAGGGGCATATCCAATCTTATCGGTTAAGGTGACAAATTCATCTTCAAGAAAGTTAATCGCTTCCAGGGCATATTCCTGACCACCAGGATAATAATAAATATCAAAATTGTTAGTACTGTAATAATACCAATCAAAGTTTTTGTATTGAATTCTATTCTGTCCAAAAGGAGTTGTATAATGCTGGGCATAAATCTGATAAAAGACACCAAAGCATCCAAATAAGAGTACAATTGATTTAATAAACTCTTTCAACATTTACTTCCTTTTCTAGCTCATCACCATTTTCTAAAACATTTGCAAAATGCCTAGCAAAATAAGGGGATAGTGAAACACCTTTAGAACCAAATCCATTAAAAATACCGATAGTTTGAAAATTTTCATGAAACCCAATATAAGGCCTACGATCATGAGTTGCTGGTCTTACCCCTGCTTGTTTGTTGACAATACAGTAATCTCCAGCGAAAATTTTACTTAATCTGTCTTTAATGTTGCTAATGCCCAAATGTTGTGGCCGGAAAGTTAACACTTGATGATCAAAAGTGGAACCGACGGTAAAAAATCCATTTTTAGGAACAATGAATACCCCACTATTGATTATATAGTTTGTATCTAATTCACAAGAGATATCAATTGTTTCACCTCTAACCGGCCTAAATGGCAACTTTTCCCAAAGCTTTGTTGGAAAAGGTCCTTCACAAAACAAGACTTTTTTTGCTTTCCATTGTTTGTAAGTTATCTCATTACCATTTTGTTGCATTTCTGAAATGTCAAAAAGCTCCTCCAGATAAATTTCCTTGTCAATCAGATATTTTTTGTAAGCGCTTAATAAAACAGGCAAATTCACATATCCGGTATTTCTAATGATAACTCCTCCATAAAAATCTAAAATATTATTTATTTCTAACGAATCTGAAATAATATCATCGATATATCTACTATATCCCTTTTCAGTTTGCCTTCCTTGCCAATCATTTTGATCTGCAACGGATTTAAATGGCCTATAAATAGGTTTAGGATACAAAAACCTTTCTTTTAGTAGTAGCTCCAACTCTTGATATTCATTTTCAAGTGATTGAAAAAAATCATCGGCACGCCACGTCTTCACCATCTTTCTTCCAGTGATAGGACTATAAAGACCGGCTGCTTTTTTAGAGGAGGTATCCTTAATTGAGTGATTCATCACTATTACAGACTTATTCTTTTTAATAAGCTCATGTGATAACCAGGTACCTACCAACCCTTGGCCTACGACGATGTAATCTACCTTTATGATATGCACTATAATTTTGCTATCTAAAAAAGCTAAAGCTAACTCAATGAAAATAAAAACCTTCGTTTTTAATCCTTTCTATGAAAATACATTAGTGTTATCTTCATCAAAAAGGAATTGCTTAATCTTTGATCCAGGGTGCTACGAATCTTTTGAGATCAACGAGTTAACAGAATATATAGAAACGGAAGAACTATCAGTAGTGGCTATTATCAATACCCATTGCCACATTGATCATGTACTCGGAAATGAAGCAATTAAAAATAAATATAATGTCTCACTGAAGATACCAGAAAACGAAAAAGAAATATATGCTGCGATGCCGACATATGCCCCTAATTGGGGAATAATGGGATACAGACACGCAGAAGTAGATACATATTTAGCAGATAAAAATGCCTTAGAGCTAGATGAGTTAAAACTTGAGATGATAGAAGTTCCTGGACATTCTCCTGGACACCTAATGTTCTACTGCAAAGTAGAGAATTTCATTATCGGTGGAGATGTATTGTTTCGTGAAAGTATAGGAAGAACAGATCTTCCTGGGGGTAATCATCAGGCACTTATAAATAATATCAAAGAGAAAGTGTATGTATTACCGGAAGAAGTAGTGATTCACCCTGGACATGGCCCTACTACAACCATAGGGCACGAAAAAAGAAATAATCCTTTTGTGCGAGGCTGATAATGAAAAAACACCTTCCGAATTTATTTACTTGTTTAAACCTAGTTACCGGAAGTATTGGTGTTTATTTCGTACTTCTTAAAAGCACGCCTGAAGCCATTTATTTTGTGATAATAGGAGCATTTTTTGATTTGTTTGATGGATTTTTGGCGAGGTTGTTAAATGTAAGCTCTGAAGTAGGCAAACAGTTAGATTCACTAGCTGACTTAATCACATTCGGTCTTTTACCAGCTTTTTATTTCGTATCCCTTTTAGAGCCAAAAACAAGATTTTTCTGGCTTGGACTATTAATCGCGATTTTTTCTGCATTACGATTAGCTATATTCAATGTGGATGAATCCCAATCAGACAGCTTCAGAGGTCTTCCTACACCAGCAAATGCAATTATGCTCACTTCCTTGACTTTTATCCCTTTTTATCTAAATACCGCTGTGCTCATCAGTATAATAATCCTTTCATGTACCCTTTTGATCGCCAACTTTAGATTAATGTCATTCAAATTCAAGACTTTTAAATGGAAAAGCAATGAAACTCGGTGGATTTTAATTATTAGTGTAGTTCCGTTCTTAATCATCTTCCAACAAACATTTTTACCGTTTTTAATTCCCATTTATATTAGTGCTTCTGTAATAGACTCTATAAAAGATAAGAAACATAATTTTAGGAAGACATAATTTTTAGTTTGGTATGATGTTGTACGATAAGATGAGAAAATTATTGCTTCCGTTCTTGTTTCTATATGTTATCCAAGGTTATGGACAATCATCTGTTTTATCAACTGGTACATGGTATAAAATTGGAATTACTAAAACTGGCCTGTATAAAATAGACCAAAATACATTAAATGATTTAGGGCTATTATTTATAGATGATCCTGCCAATATTCAATTATTTGGTAACGGGGTAAAAGGAGAGCTACCTCAGTCCAATTCAGAAAAAAGACCTATCGATCTCATTGAGAATGCCATTTTTGTTTCAGGTCAAGTAGACGGCTCATTTGACCCGTCGGACTTTATTCTGTTTTATGGTATTGGGCCAGATAAAGAAGAATGGACTTCGGAGGAATTTAAGTTTAACAAAAATATTTATTCAGACACTTCTTATTATTTTTTAAGAATAGGAACGAAAGCGGGAAAGCGAATCAAGTCGAAATCAAGTTTTTCTGCCTATTCTGAGATTGTAGTCAGAGCATTTAACGATCATATTGTCTATGAAGAAGATAAAATTAATTTAATTTCTTCTGGGAGAAGCTGGCTTGGAGAAATACTAACTAATGGAGAATCTATAACCAATTCTTACCAGATAGAAGATTTAAGTTCGGATATCCATGCGGTTTTTTCAGTGGTGAGTCAATCAACAGAGAGCACTGAGTTCGAAATTCAATCTGGTTCTAATATAATAGGAAGTTTTTCGCTAGATGCTGTATCTTCTGGCCCTGAATCTATTTATTCTCTAAAAGCAAGGGTTAAAACAGCTAATTTTACAATTCCTAAGACCCAAAATTTAGACTTAAATATTCTATACCAAAGTAGTGGGGCCAATTCCAGAGGATTTGTAGATAGATTTTATCTTACCTTTAAAAGAGCTCTCAGATTATATGGAAATGAGACGCATTTTAGAACAGTGGAAGATATCGGATCAGCCATTCAATATGAAATTGCGAAGGTTGACAATCCTATTATTTGGAATGTTACAGATCCCACCAATTATTTCGAGCAAGAATATACCAAATCAACAAACGGAGTGGTTTTTGTGAGTCAATCAGAAAACATAGAGGAATTTGTCGTTTTTCAGGGGTATGATTTTCCCACTCCGTGGATTTTTGGCCCGGTCCCCAATCAAAATCTTAAGGGAGATGTGAATTATGATGGAATTATCATTTCACCTTCTGAATTCCTGATTGAGGCTAATAGACTTGCTCAATTTCATAGACAACACAGTAACCTGCTGGTTAAAGTTGTTACCCCAAGACAGATATATAATGAATTCTCCTCTGGAAGACAAGATGTTACAGCCATTCGTGATTATGCAAAATATATCTACGAACAAGGAGCTGATCTTAAGTATCTACTTCTTTTTGGAGATTGTTCATATGACTATAAAAATCGTATCCAATCTAACACCAACTTTGTGCCGACTTATGAATCCAGAGATAGTTTTCATCCCATTTACAGCTATTCATCAGATGATTATTTTGCTTTTTTTGAAGGAGATGAGGGCGTTTGGGAAGAGAATTTCACAGGCGATCATACCATGGAAATTGGAGTAGGAAGACTACCTACCAAAACAATTGAAGAAGCTCAGAATTTAGTAGATAAAATAATCTACTACTCTACTAGCTCCAATACGCTAGGTAAATGGAGAAACGAAATAATATATGTAGCTGACGATGCAGATGCTAACAGGCATGCTCGAGATGTAGAAGATCTTTCTCAAATTATTGATACCACTTATGCTCAGTACAATATTGGAAAGATCTTGTTAGATGCATTTGAGCAAGTATCAGGACCTTCAAAAGACTTATCACCTCAGACAAATCAGGCAATTAAGACAAAAATCAAAGATGGGGTTTTCGTTATAAATTTTCTTGGACATGGAAATGAACGGATTTGGGCTGAGGAAGAAATCTTCACAAGAACTGATATAGATCAATTAACCAATAGGAATAAACTCCCTGTGATTGTTACTGCCACATGTGAGTTTGGCCGATACGATGATCCTTTTCAAATATCTGGGGCAGAACAACTTATTCTAAGAAGTCAAGGCGGAGCTATCGCTTTATTGACAACATCAAGGCCTGTACTAGCAAGTACTAACTTTAGTTTAAATGAAGCATTTCACGAAAATTTCTTTAGAAAAGTAAATGGTCAAAATCAGCGGTTGGGAGATATTATTCGCCTTACTAAAAATGAAGGTCTAGAGGGTCCAATCAACAGAAATTTCACATTACTCGGTGATCCGATGATGAAACCAGCATTTCCAGAGCTAGAGATCGTTCTTAATACGTTTTCAGGAGAAATCGATACACTCAGCGCATTGGAGAAGGTGATGATTTCTGGAGATATTCTGCTTAATGGAGTTCTTCAGGAAAGTTTTAATGGTATACTTACAGCCGAGGTATATGATATTGCGCAAAATTTCAAAACCAAAGGACAGGAAAGTGCACCCTTCACTTATTCCCTGCGAAGTAACGCTCTGTTTCGAGGCAATGCAGAAGTAACCAACGGCAGATTTGATTTTTCATTTATTGTACCAAAAAATATCTCGTATCAATTTAAGAGAGGAAAAATAAGCCTTTATGCTTCCGATATTGAAAATAATATAGATGCAGTAGGGTCATCTAGAGAATTTGTGGTGGGAGGTACCGCAAAAAATGCTATTGTAGACTCAGAACCACCAATGATCTCACTTTATTTAAACGATGAATCTTTTACGAATGGGGACGTGGTAGGAAGATCTTTTTTATTCATAGCTGATCTAAGAGATGAAAGCGGGATAACAACTGCTAGAAGTGGAGTGGTTGAAGGTATTACCCTTGAGCTTGATAATAAAAGCTTTAATCTAAACGACTTTTACACCGCTTCTGCAAATAGCTACCAAGAGGGAAAAGTTTTGTATCCAATTCAAGATTTAGAGCCAGGGCATTACACGGCTACATTGAAAGCCTGGGATACTCACAATAATTCATCCGCTTCCTCCATTGATTTTATTGTGACCGACAAGGCACAACTATTTACATTTAACGAGATGGTCTACCCGAATCCCGTCGGCAAAGAAGATAAAACAGTCTTTTATTTTGAACATGATAGGGAAGATGAAGATTTAAGTGTAACACTATTTATTTATGGAAGTAATGGAGAAGTCGTCACCCAAAAAGAAATGCTCTTTACAAATAGTGCCAGATCAATTGAAATTCAATGGCAAGTTAATGCTAATAGTGGTGAAAGGGTAAATGAAGGTATTTATTATTATCGTATCATAATTCAAAGTAATTTTGATGGGGCTATGAAAGAAATCACAAAGAAACTCGTTATTCTAAATTAAAGATTATCAGTCGTTTGAAAAATTCAATAAACCAAAATCTTGTAAAAGTTATGCATTAAGTTTAGCTTTTAACTAAATCCTAGAGATGAACCATTTCCCTAAGAAGTTATTACTTATCACCATTACTATTCAAATTGCAATACAAAGTTTTGGTCAGTCTTCCTTTGTTTCTGGACAGGATAGCACAAGAAACCCTATTACCGTTGCTGTACCTTTTATAGGTTTCGCGCCCGATAGCAGGGGATCAGCAATGGGTGACGTAGGTGTGGCCACTAGTCCAGATGCTAATAGTGTTCATTGGAACAACGCCAAACTAGCTTTTATTGAAAGTGACCTAGGATTTGCGTTTTCTTATTCTCCTTGGTTGAGAAATATAGTAGATGATATGTCTTTAAGCTATTTATCCTTCTATAAGAAAATTGATCAGACTCAGGCTTTTGGCGCTTCATTTAGGTATTTTGATCTCGGAGAAATTGCACTTTTTGATGATTTTGCTAATCCTAACGGTGTTGAGAATCCGAGCGAATTAGCAGTTGATGCAACTTATTCAAGGAAATTGTCTGAGTTCATGGGAATCGGTGTCACGGCTAGGTTCATCTGGTCAAACCTGTCTGGTAATATCACAGGAGCTCCGGATGCTAAAGCAGGGACTAGTGTCGCAGTAGATTTAGGATGGTATTATACAAGACCATTATTTGTAAGAGGAAGAAATTCTGAAGTTTCCTTTGGGGCTCACATATCAAATATTGGACAAAAAATCACCTATAGCTCGGAAAGCAATGAAAATTTTATACCTGGTAATTTAAGAATAGGTTCTGCATTTATAACGGATCTTGATCCATATAATACACTGACGATCGCTTTCGATATAAATAAACTTCTAGTTCCTACCCCTCCTGTATATGAAGTTGATGAAAGCGGAGAAATAGTCGTGGTAAATGGAGAGCGTCAGATTGCAGACGGGAAAGACCCTGATCGCTCGCTGCTATCAGGAACCTTCGGTTCTTTTTCTGATGCACCTAGGGGCTTTGAGGAAGAATTAGAGGAACTTACCTACAGTATTGGGTTAGAATATTGGTATAGAGATTTATTTTCTGCACGTGGAGGATATTTTTCTGAACATAAAAATAAAGGAGATCGAAAATATTTTACGGTCGGCGCTGGTTTCAGATATCAGGTGTTTGGTTTTGATTTTTCTTATCTTATCCCTCAGGGACAAGATCATCCACTTGCTGAGACGCTTAGGTTATCGCTCCTTTTCAACCTAGATCAAAAAAACAAAACCAGAGGCAGAACAAATTCTAATTTCAATTAATTACAGATAGATTCTAATCTAGTAAGTATTATCTTAAATAAGGCTTCTTCTATCTTAGCCAAAATTTTCTTCATGCAATTACTATCCAAAAGAATTCAAAACATGCCTGAATCAGCTACACTAGCCATGGCTGCTAAAGCCAGGGAGATGAAGCAAAAAGGTATCGAAGTCATAAGTCTTAGCCTTGGTGAACCGGACTTTAAAACACCGGAACACATTCAAGAGGGCGCTATTCAAGCCATTAATTCAGGTAAATATTTTGCCTATCCTCCCGTGAATGGCTATTTAGATCTTCGTGAAGCGATTTCAAAAAAATTTGAAAAAGACAATCGCCTTCATTATCATCCAAGTCAAATTGTCGTTTCAAATGGCGCAAAACAGTCCATTGCCAATGTTTTCATGTCCATTTTAAATCCAGGGGATGAGGTGATTGTATTAACACCTTATTGGGTAAGTTATTCGGCAATGGTATTACTCGCCGGAGGCAAGCCCATTTATGTTGGAGGCACCATAGAAAATGATTTCAAAGCAACTGCTGATCAAATCGAAGAAGCAATTACTGATAAAACAAAAGCGATTATATTTTCCTCTCCTTGCAATCCGACCGGGTCTGTCTTCAATGCTGCAGAATTAAAAGCTATTGCTAATGCTTTGAATGAAAGAGAAGATATCATTGTCATTTCAGATGAGATTTATGAATTTATCAACTTCGGAGGAAAGCATGAAAGTATTGGAGCAATAGAAGGAATGCTAGAACGTACTGTAACCGTTAATGGATTCTCCAAAGGATACGCAATGACTGGATGGAGAGTAGGTTATATAGGTGCTCCTACCTGGATAGCTAAAGCTTCCAACAAAATACAAGGCCAATATACCTCTGGCAATTGCTCCATTGCACAAAGAGCCGCGTTGACTGCATTAATTTCTTCCAATGAACCTACGCTGGAAATGGTAAAAGCCTATGAAAAAAGAAGAGCTTTGGTCTATGGATTATTAAAAGAAATTCCTGGTTTTGAGGTAAACCTGCCTGAGGGCGCTTTTTACTTTTTCCCTAATGTAAGATATTACTTAGGCAAATCTAATTCTGACATTAAGATTGAATCGGTAAATGACCTTTGTTTGTATTTATTAGAAAAAGCGAGCGTATCACTGGTCACTGGTGAAGCATTCGGTGATCCTGAGTGCTTAAGGCTTTCTTATGCCGCTTCTGAAGACGAATTGAAATTAGCGATATCTAAGATAAAAATATCACTCGCCGAGCTTTCGTGAAGGAGGAGGAAGTAACAATACATTAATCAGTAGTGCAGTGTTAGGCTATAAATGATACTCTTTTTTAATGGCTATTGCGAATCTCTAAAGAATTACTATACCTGTTGATTTTTAATATTCCGGTATAATTATTACACCAAAAGACTAGGTGCTATATAGAGAAAGTGTGAATTTATAATTATTAAAATGAGCATCATATCAGTTTTGTAGTAACAATTATCCAGTTAATCTAAATTCCATACGTGCCTTATGATAAAATAACGAGATAGAAATGAAATATCTTTAATTTGGAGGTCTACATAAATTCACCATGTTTAAGTCACTTATTTTTATTTTCGGGATACTTTGGATATTTACTACATTTTCACAAACTGCCAAAAATGGCATTCTAGATCTTTCTAAGATCAATCTAAAGAACCATGCTGTTTCATTAAGTGGGGAATGGGAATTCTACTGGGAAGAATTGTCCATGCCTGATACAATCAACTATCTAGAGAAAGACTACTATGATTTTCCAAAACTTTGGAATGATGGTGTTACTAAAAACGGACAAGAATTAACTGCTAAGGGCTATGCTACCTATCGGCTGAAGGTGGTATTGCCACCAGTATCTCCTCAGCTCGCATTATCCATTAGTGAGATGTACTGTTCTTATAAACTTTACTATAATGGTTTTGAATTTGAACGAAATGGAATTCCAGGAAAATCAAAAGCTCTTTCCGTTCCCGACTGGATGCCTCGAACCATCAATTTTTCCAAATTTACAGATACGTTAGAATTTGTGTTACAAATTTCAAATTTCAGACATACGAAAGGGGGAGTAAAGGAACCTATCTTAATAGGTGATAGGACAAAGCTTATGGCCAAAAGAGATTTCGACTTTAGTTATGATTTCCTATTATGTGGAAGTTTAATAATGGGCGGTCTATTTTTTCTGGGCCTTTTTCTTTTTGGCCGGCATGAAAAGTCAGTGCTTTTCTTCGCTTTGTTTTGTATTACATTTAGTTACCGAATGATAGGAAGCGGTGAGTATGCTTTTCACGCACTCTATCCAACTATCCCATGGAACATCATCATCAGGGCTGAGTATCTATCCCTTTTTATACCTGTTGGTATTTTTACAATGTATAGTTATTCGCTTTACCCCAAAGATGGTAATAAATGGATATTACTTGGCTTTTCGGTTGTATCCGGTATTTTTTCATTGCTAGCACTCTTTGCCCCCTCCACTTTTTTCACAAAATTGGCAGAGCCTTTTATGGGACTTATTATATTGGCTATTTTCTACATGATCTATATCTATTGGATTGCTTATAGAAGAAATAGAACAGGAGCACAATATGCTTTTGCAAGTACTGCAATTGTTTTCATAGTTGCGGTATACTTGATGTCTGTTTACCTTACACCTATACAGGAAAATACCTTTTTAACATTCATAGGATTTATCTTTTTTTTCTTCTTTCAGTCGCTTATACTCTCCTATAGGTTTGCACATTCTTTAAGAAAAGCGAAAGAAAGCGCAGAAACGGTTTCTAAAGCAAAAACAGACTTTTTGAGCACCATCTCTCACGAAATAAGGACACCTCTCAATGCGGTGGTTGGTATTTCTCACTATTTAATGAGCGAAAACCCTAGAGAAGATCAAGTAGAAAGCCTGGAATCTCTTCAATTTTCTGCAGAACATTTAACTGCTTTGATAAACAATATATTAGACTACAACAAGCTTGAATCCGGCGCTATCGAATTTGAGTATACAGAGGTGAACCTTCAGGGACTAGCAAATAAAATAATCAAAGCACATGAGGCTGTAGCAAAAGAGAAAAATATCCGCCTACTGTATGAATTTGATGAAAAGATTCACCCTCTGTTATTGGCAGACTCTACAAGAATATATCAGATTTTTAATAATCTAATCAATAATGCTCTGAAATTTACTTCTAAGGGATATGTTAAATTAATTGCTTCCTTAGTCGAAGACACTGATAATGTTCAAGATATAAGATTTGAAGTGATTGATACAGGAATTGGTATTCTACCTGAAAAACAGGGGCTGATTTTTGAGCGTTTTACACAAGCACGTTCGTCGACAACTCGAGAGTATGGAGGTACCGGACTTGGTTTAGCTATCATCAAGAAAATCTTAAACATGATTAATTCAGAAATTTATTTGGATAGTGAAGTTGGACAGGGGACAAGATTTTGGTTTGAATTGAGCTTCATCAAAGCAGAGATTAAAGTTGAAGATAACATAACACAGGAAGAGACGGAGTCAAGAGTTATTGGTGGAAAGAAGATTTTGCTGGTGGAGGACAATCAAATGAATATTATAGTGGCTGAGAAGTTCTTGAAAAAATGGAGAATAGAAGTGGATATTGCTTATAATGGTGCAGAGGCAGTAGCGAAAGCAGAACATAACATCTACGATCTTATTCTCATGGATTTGCAAATGCCTATCATGGATGGCTATCAAGCTACAATACTTATTAGAAAATTTGACCAAGATACTCCAATTATCGCACTTACAGCATCTGCACTTTTGAAAGTTCGACAAGAGGTTATTGCTGCTGGAATGAACGACTATGTAACGAAGCCTTTTGATCCGGCAGAGCTAAAAAGGAAAATTGCTAATTACATTAAGAGTGAGTAATGGAAAGTTCTTTTACACAATCAATAAAACATCTTACTTTATCCGGATCTGTATCTGGATAAACACCATGTCCTAAATTGGCAATATGTGGATGCCCTTCAAATTTTTTAAGCATTTTTGCTACTTCCTTTTTTATGGATTCATTAGATCCATAAAGCACACAAGGATCCAGGTTCCCTTGCAGTGTTTTGTTGATTGCTATTTTCTTTGCTTCAATCGGATCCATGTTCCAATCTAAACCAATAGTGTTACAGCTCATATTAGCAATCTCAGGCACTGCCCACCAAGCTCCTTTTGCAAAGACAGTAATAGGAACTTCATTGATAGTATCACATATTTTAGAAATATATTTCAAGCTGAATGAATGATAATGTTCAGCTGGAAGTATACCAGCCCAAGAATCGAAGATTTGCAACATATCGGCTCCTGCTTCTATTTGTTTTTTAAGGTATCCAATGGTTGATTGTGTAATCATTTCCAACAGGATCTCCGCCAGATGAGGATCTATATACAACAATCTTCTAGCCTTGGAAAAAGTCTTGCTCCCTCCTCCTTCTACTATATACGCAAAGATCGTCCAGGGTGCTCCGGCAAAGCCAATTAAGGGAACTCTTCCGTTAAGCTCTTTTTTTGTAATTTCTATAGCTTCATATACATAACTTAAACTATCAGGTTCTGCAACATTTATTTTTTTCAAATCCTCAAAAGTACTGATGGTCTGAGGAAAATGAGGCCCCTTCTTTTCGATCATTTCATAGGAAAGTCCCATAGCTTCTGGAATAACCAGAATATCAGAAAAAATAATTGCAGCATCAACCTCTAACAAATCTACAGGTTGTAGTGTCACTTCTGCCGCGTATTGAGGTGTTTCTACAAGTTTCTTAAAACCAGATAAACTATTTCTAACAGCTCTATATTCCTTTAAAATTCGACCTGCTTGTCTCATCAGCCAAACAGGTGCCCGTTCGGTTTTTTCACCTTTTGCTGCGCGTAGTATCAAATCATTCTTTTCAGACATGCATGCAAATTTAGGTAGCCCTAGAAAACTTGTAATCATTTGACTGAATGAAACAGCAATTCAAAAGAGTATCTTTGCGTATGGCTATTCTATTTGACAGTTTTGATTCATGGAAAAAAGAGAGCGAACAGGAAGATGTTCCTTTGTTTAAGGTGGTAATAGATTTTGAAATCTCTCAAAGAGGAAAAAAAGAAGCCGAAATCTGGGAAGGATTAGCGCAAGCGTACCAAGTAATGAAAGATGCGATTCATTCTGGATTTAATGAAGACATGAGCTCGTATTCTGGAATGATTAATAATGGCGCCAAAAAAGTGATTAACTTTCCTATAGCCGTGCTCTCTGAAGAATTTAAAAAATTGATAGCCAGGGCTTTAGCTGCAAAAGAGGTTAATTCATGCATGGGTAGGGTGGTAGCTGCTCCCACAGCAGGAGCCAGTGGAATTTTACCTGGAACGCTTGTTACACTTCAGGAAATTCATAACCTAGGAGATGATAGAATATATGAAGCATTACTAATAGGAGCAGGAGTCGCATTAATTTTAGAAAAGAAAGCTTCCATTGCTGGCGCAGTTGGTGGTTGTCAAGCAGAAACCGGAGCCGCTGCGGCAATGGCTTCTGCCGGTATAACTTATTGCTTAGGAGGCAATACTAACCAGGTTTTTAATGCCGTCGCGATAACCATTCAATGTATGTTAGGTCTGGTCTGTGATCCAGTAGCAGGCCTGGTTGAAATCCCTTGTGTAGTTCGGAACGCAAGTGCCGCTGCTATTGCTAACTCTTCCGCACAAATAGCGCTTGCAGGTGTAAGTCCTGTGATCCCTGTTGATGAGTGCGTGACAGCGATGGGAGAAGTAGGTCAAAGTATGGAAGCAAGGTATAAAGAAACAGCTCTTGGCGGGCTAGCAGCTACTGAAACAGGAAAGGCTATTTCTAAAAAGGTATTGATACAGGATATTGAAATGATGGATGATGATCAGGAAGAAATTAAATAAAATCTTCTATCAACCAGTAAGCATATTTAAGAATTAAAGAGATAATAGTGCTCCAACCAAGCGCGCTCCTGTTTTCCGCACTGGGACACCCATCAAGATTTCAGGTCAAAATTATCATTTAGGTATTTGTGATTTTCATTAAGTAGCATCACTTTTTGGAAGTGATCATTGGGGCTAATTTGGA
>JBCCLN010000067.1:0-17556 GCA_039026865.1 Bacteroidota bacterium
CAGCATTTCAAAAACGTAGTTTACTGGTCGTAAATGAGGCTTTTGAAATGTTGAGTAACGAAGAGTTGGGCCAAAAGGCGGGTTTTTCAAAGGATTCTCCTATTCCATGTATTACCTCATCTCAATGAATAACACCCGAATCTTTCGGGTTAAGAAAAAACGTAGCTCCCGGATACTGAGATTTATCCAAAAGGGAATAGAAAACATACTAATCACCAAATGTTTGTACTCTTTTTCTTTTAGCTCCTTTGTATGGGTTGTATCCGTTCATTTTCTTTTGATAACATCCAGTGCCATTGTATGGTCTGGTATCAGGATTTTTCATGCACTCTTCTGAGCAGCATCCCTGATATATTTTGGCTCCCTTTTCACTCATAGGAACATGCTTATTACAATGGGGATTAGCACAATTAACCATTCTGTCGTTGGGTTCACCGGTTACATAGCACTTTGCAATTACATTAGGATTGACCTTGTTTATTTCCTTTACGATTCTATTGTCAAATACATAGCACTTTCCTTCAAAATCTTCACCATCTGCTTCAAGACCATACTTGATAATGCCACCGTGAAGCTGGTATACATTTTCAAATCCTTGTTCCAGCAGGTACGCACTGGCTTTCTCGCATTTGATGCCTCCTGTACAGTAGGTAATGATCCTTTTGTTTTTAAACTTTTCCAGTTCTTTGATGTATTTGGGGAAGTCTCTGAAATTATCAATGTCTAAAGTGACAGCATTTTTGAACTTGCCAATGCGGTGCTCATAATTCGAACGAACGTCTAAAATGACCGTTTCTTTATCTTCTTTTTTGAGGATGTTTCTAAATTCGTCAGGCTCTATGTATCCCCCGGTCTTTTTCGTAGGATCGATCCTTTTGAGGGAACTATGAACAATTTCAGGTTTCATCCTGACATGAAGCTTTTCGAATATCTGAGTATGATGGGTATCCATCTTAAATTCGGTTTTGGCAAAACGCGGGTCTTTCAGTACTGCCTCCATGTATTTTTCACAAGCCTTTTGAGCACCTGATACAATCCCGTTGAGTCCTTCATTTGCAATAATGATCCGGCCCCTTAATTCAAGATCCAGACATAATTGATGATGCTGATACCTAAATTCATCGGGATCTTCGATGGTACTGTAACAGTAATACAACAATACACAGTATTTATCCATAATGCTTAACCAAGCCCTGTTTCAGCAGAGTATTAATTGAGAACGCAAATCTATGAAAGTTAACCTCTAATTGTCAATGATCTGTGCGGGGTTGCCAAATACGGTCTTGCCCGCTTCTACATTATTAACAACCACAGAACCGGCACCAATTCTCGCGCCTTGTTTAATAGTAACACCAGCAACTATTGTCACACCTGAACCAATGAAAACTTCATCTTCAATATTTACTTTCGAATTGATGGTGGATCCTGCTCCAATTTGAACAAAATCCCCTATTTCAGCTTCCTGTTCTATTGTCGCCATAGAGTTAATGATATTATGATCACCCATTTTACTGTCGTTAGACAGAACAACACTTGTATTGATAAAATTACCTTGGCCCAACCTAAATGAGTCAGAAATAATAGCAGAGGGGTGGATAGCATTGATTGGCATTACCTTCCTGGTTTCACTGAGATACTCCACGTATTTTTTTCTGATTTCATTATCATCCGTTGCGATAAAAGCCTCACATTTTTGACCGATCAACCTGGTGTATTCCTGATCGTCCGTGCTGCCTAAAACATAGATAGAATTGATTTCTTTTCCATGATTTGCCTTTTCATTATCGAGAAAACCATAAACTAAGATGCTGTTGGAATTGAATATTTCTAAGGCTGCCTTAGCAATGCCTGTGGATCCGAAAATTACTACTGGTTTGTCCATTGCGTCAATTTGATGGATTCAAAAATAAGAATTTATTATATCTCCTTGGTTGTTAGGAATTTATACGGCAATACAGAGCAAAGAAGAAAAAAGTAAGGAAGAAAAGCGTTTTTGTATCTCACGAGAGTTCCAAAGTTAGGTGTAGACAAAGAGAGTATAGTAGCTAAAATGAGCATGGTTATCATACTTGAAATCACCAATGATAAATCTAATTTTGGATGGTACTTTAGATAAAGAAGCAGAGAGAAGCTAAATAAAAAAGCTAAAATAGTGTTTTCTATTCTGTGAAACCATCCCCAAATGGAGGTTTTATCAAACAGGGAAGGTCGGAAGAGACCAATATGAATAGCTTCGGGAACTTCATTAAGTAAACTTAGTATTTCTGGGGATTCTATGTCGATAGAAAGCCTGTTTTGAGGATCTGTCTTGGTCTTTATGGTCTGATTATTCTTGTATAATGTGTGTACCAACCGGTTGAACTTCAAGGACGGATGTATGAATTGGGTAGTGATGACCGCTACTACAAAAATTCCAATCCCCAATAGTCGATAGTTTAAACTTGATTGTTTGAATAAGGCACAAAACGATAAAAGCCCTACCAGCAGAAGAAAAGAAATCAACAGGTAATGTTTCATTTTTAATAAGATGAAGATTCCCATGATGAAAAGAAGCATCTCAAAAAAGGAAGTCCTCTTTTTATGATACACCTTTAATACTATACTCACAAGAAATGCCAGTGCACTAAAGGCAAGAGAATCTTTAAGAATGCCCGAGGACCAAAAAACAACAGTAGGTATTAATAAGAAACTAACCATTGAGATAGTGAGAATGGAAGGGTAAATGTTCTTTAGCACATGCACCGAATACCAAGCAGCACAAAAACTGATAAAGGATAAATAAAGTGAACTTATCCAATAAGAGCCACTGGTAATCCGAACGAAAAAGGAAAGGAATTTCGTAAAGAAAAGTACTCTTGGCTCAGCAGATACTTCATAGGTGCTACTTGAGAAAATGACTTTTAAGTATTCCAAAATGGGAAGTTTTGCTAGGATCTTGGATTTTTCAAAAAACACTAATGTATCCCCAGACTGGTAATAACTTGTGAAGATCCATCCCAAAATCAATCCTGCGGTAAGCTTAAGGATTAGTGTCAAAGCAAATAAAATGAGTGGTAGGTCAGTGTTGAGTTTCTTAAAGCATACGGTGGCTAATACAACTAAAAAAACAAGGTGAATGATCCAATTAATCATTGTTTAGCAATGATACACCAATCGCACAGGATAAACATTTTCTTTTCGTACAATACGTATCTAGCAGTTGAATTTGGGCTTGCGACTCAAAAGCCGATTGGGGAGCTTTGCCTAGAGCACTCCAATGTTTGGTCCTTCTATTTTGTTCTGGACGCATTTCTTCCAGAATGCTTATTGCGCGATTCATATAGTCAAGATGATCTGAATATTTACTGTAAGCTGCCAAAATAGGAGCAACCGAATTGATCAACAGATGTTCAAAAGCTTGATTGCCCATTGAGTTAATCTCCTTCTTTCTCTTTTTACCAAAATCGTAGTGAAGCTTCCAGTAATCAGAAAGTTCAAATTTTAAGTTCTCGATCAGCTCTTTTGGTTTAGTCATCTCAATCAAAGCGTAGAATAATTGAGGGTGAGCTACTAAAAAACTTGAAAATTGTGCTAGTCTGACTGAAGGGAAATTGGCAGGACGCATTTTTGCAAACTTCCATTGATGCTTCTTTAGGGCCAGAGGTAAACCGTACTTATTAGAGAGGTATTGGTGTTCTATTTTTAGCTCGTCTTGATAATCATCTTTGATATCCTCTAAAAACCCCGCTTGTCCAAATAGTAATGCTTCAGCTTTGATGGGATGCTGTAAGTTCTTTTTTAGCATAGTGAAGGATAAACGCTTAGACAAAAGTTTAAAAGCTTCCTTATTTACTGAAAATCCAAAATTACTCGCCAGTATTCTGTAACTAGTCTCTTCCCAATCACCGTTTAATGCGTTTACTATTTCTAAAACCGATGTAGCCTTTCTCTCCAATCTTTCAATGAGTACTTTGTCTAACATTAAATCATAGGACAGTTCTGATTTATTTATCAGTTGATTACCGCACGGTATCACATCAAGTTTGGTAATGTGCTTTTGGTAGGTTTCGATGAGTGTTGGATCGATAGATTTTTTCAATGCTAAAGTCGGAATAAGTTGATCATTTACGTAGATATCAGCATCATGTTCATACACTACATGAAGGATCACATTTTTATAGGCTTCATTAGCATCGTGTCGGTGTTTATTCCAATCAGAAGATTTTACATGGATTTCTACACTACCCACCCATTCCATCTCTCCTATCTTTATTCTTGCCTCTTCAAAGTCAGGACCAGAGTCATGATTGTGAAAACCAGTTTGGAAAACCGTCACTCCTTTGCCTTGAGAAGTAACCAAATGGGGATTATTCCACTTTTGAAATTTCCAGATATAGTGAAGGAAATCTTCGTTGATCATCAATAGATAACGTTTACTATTTACTAAATCTTAGAATTAATTTAGGCAGGTATAATTGCATCATTAAGCAACATTTATTTGATCTCTCATCATTTGTCGATAAAAATCCAATTACAATCGATAAGTCTCGATGTGGAATGTTTACCCTCAATTAATATTCTTAAGAGCTTAACCCGAAAAATTCGGGTGTTATTCATTGAGATGAGGTAACACGTGGACTAAGAGGTAATTGATTTTGAATGAGATGACAAAATCGTTCCCCAAATTTGAGGAACCAAAAATCATTCAGAATGAACATTAAACTACGGTAAATCAATTACTTGAATCAACCCGCCACTAGTTGTGGTGAATCATGCGGGTTAATCCTGAAAAGCTGTATTTCACCTCACATAAATGAAGATTTTGAAAAGATCCTTAGTATGATCTACGAAACAAGAGAAGGGAGTTAATGGATTTTTTATAACTAAAGCGGGCAGATAAAGAATGAGGTTTGACCTCCTCCGCCGTTATCAACTAAGTTGTTAATTTAAATCTGGAAGAGTTATATCTTCGTATGTATCGATGAAAACTTTCGTGAACACAAACATTTCTGCTTATTCAATGGCCAAACCAGCGAAACAAAAAAATCAACAATATCGAATGGCATTGCTGATTTTTTTAATTCTGCATGTGGGATTGATTCTTGAATTAATTCTAATCGGTCACTATGAATCCTTCTGGCAGTGTTTCCCTTTAATCTCATTGGGGTTTGGATTGCTTTCATTATTCATCAATGACAAATCACTAGTTCTAGTGAAATTTTTTTATTTAATCACCATGTTTTCTGGAGTGATAGGAGTTTTTCTACATTTAAAAAGCAATTGGGAATTTGAGTTAGAGATGTATCCTGGTATGCCAACGAGGGAATTATTGGTAGAATCATTAAGCGGAGCTTTGCCGGCTTTAGCTCCGGGAACTCTTATTCCGATTGGGTTGATGGGCTTTCTTCTTCTACAGTTAAAACCAAAACAAAAAATAAAATGAGCATAAATATTCAAAGAAGAAATGATACTAACTGTAATGGGTTTCCTGGTGAGATGCATAGAAAATTACATATAAAATTGGAAATGAACGATATACACGTGAAAAGAATCCTATACATTATGATTGCAGGACTGATTATTTGTTCATGTTCCTCTTCTTCAACTAACAGTAATGAAGATTCTTATTCGAATGAAAAAGCTGCTGGCGGAGAGACTGCAATGAGTAATGAAACCAAGGTTAATTCATCTGTTTACATATTAAATCCAAATCTTGCTTCTCGAGATGATATTTACTCCTTGGGTTTATTAGATACTGATGTTGAATCAATTATCGATGGAAGACCTTATTTGGATCCATTGACCTTTCTAAATAAAATTAAGGAGGTAGTTGGAGATAGTAAGTATGAGGAGATCAAATCAAAAATATTCTTGCCGATGAACCTTAATACCACGGCAGAAGAGGATTTTAAACAAGTTCCTGGAGTAGGAGACAAAATGGCTCATGAGTTTGAAGAGTATCGCCCTTACACCTCAATTGTTCAGTTCAGAAGAGAGATCGGTAAGTATGTATCAGAAGAAGAAGTCGCTGAATATGAAAAATACGTGTTTGTACCTGTCAATCTAAATACGGCTTCCAGAGAGGAACTATTAGCTATTCCCGGATTAGGAGACAAAATAGCCCATGAATTTGAAGAATACAGACCGTATAAAAATATGAAACAGTTTAGACGCGAAATTGGGAAATATGTGGATAATGATGAGCTAGCGCGACTGGAAAGGTATGTGACACTCCAAAATTAGATCTCCTGCTTTTTGTAGGTTTTATGCTTTTTTCATTAGGACGACGTTGCTTTCGGCCAATACGGCTTTTAAAGCCTTTTTATACGAACGAATATTCATACCCTCTTATTCACCACAACTAGTGGCGAATTGATTCAAGTAATTGATTTACCGTAGTTGAATATTCATACTAAATGATTTTAATTCCTCAAATTTGGGGAACGATGGTTGTCCTCTCATTCGAAAATCAATTACCTCAGAGGTGCAATGTCTTGAAATTCGGGTTAAGAGGTATTGAACCACCCACTAAACTCAAACATGCAATTCATATTTTATGGTTTAGATGATCATCTGAAATTGTTTCTCTTAGATTTAACCTTCTAAAGCTATAACAATCAACGATAATATACTTCGGGCTGGTTTCACCGGTTCGCTACAAATATTATGGATTATAAACTAAAACAGAATAGAAATCCTTGATTTGAATTTGGTATATACAAAAGAAAGCAGTGTTGTATTTTGCTTTCAATTTAATTAGTGCTGCCGTTTGATTTTATAAGGAATCCATTCGAAATCTTCTGACATTACTCCATCAAGTAATACTTGAGTTAGCGCATCAGGTGGAATCGTAGTTCTTCTTTTCTCAAGATCTAACCAAGCCCCATCAACATCTATTTTAGCCGAGAGATCTCCGTCTTTATTATAAATATTATGACGAAATGACCATTTTGAGCCATCTTTTCTTAATCTTGATATAGTGAAGCCTACCTCAAACTCTTCATTCATTCTTATTTCTTTGAAAAATCGCGTATCCTCTCGGAACAGAATCGGTCCTACCCCTATACTTATCAATTTATGAAATGGCATGCTTATATCTTCAAAGTACATCAATCTAGCCTGGGCGCAATAATCGTTGTATGCGGTATGCCTCATGTGACCATTTGGATCAAGGTCTGCCCACCTTACCCTAAAGGTATATTTGACTTCACTCACCTTTTCCTCCCTCGTCTTCCGGCGTTTCTTTTTCAGGTTCTTTCCCTTCTTCTTTCTTATTTAATAGATCCGGTGCTTGTTTCAGAATCTGATCATACCAACTTACAAGTTTCTTGATATCGGATACATATACGCGAGACTCATCATAATTAGGTAGTATAAACTTTAAAAATGATTTAAGTTCTTCGGGACTACTATTTTTATCTAAATCCGTATCTCCATTAAACTCCTCATGAATTTTTCTCATCACCTCTTCCAGAGGAGTGGCTCCTTTTTCATCCTTGGTGTAGATGGATACTTCTGAAAGCACACTGACTTTATTGTGTAAAGATGCAACCATCTTTTTTTTATGTTCATCCAGTGACTCGAGGATTACCCCTGTTCGTGTAGGACTAATGATTTTAAATAACGTTCCTTTACCGGAAACTGCAGCTAGATCTTTAAAGTCCATCACTAATGTTTATAAAGCGTAAAAATATCTCAACGACTAATAGACTCATTAATCCTATTGATAAAATCTAAAATTTCTTTTCCCCCCATCTTTTTAATTGCAGAGGTCACAAAAGTAGGCGGAAGTTCCTCCCATGTTTTTCTTAAGTGGTTTTTGTAAGTAACAATACTAGAATGCACTTTATTCTTTCCTAATTTGTCCGCTTTCGTGAATACAATGCTAAAAGGGACATTGGATTCTCCTAGCCACTGAATAAACTCCATGTCTATCTTTTGAGGCTCATGACGAACATCTATCAAAACAAATACAGAAGCAAGATTGGGACGATCAAGCAAATAATCTTCAATCATCTTTTTCCAGGACGCTTTGTTAGTTTTACTTGTTTGTGCCCATCCATAACCTGGGAGGTCGACCAGATACCATGCGTCGTCTATCAAAAAATGATTGATTAACTGTGTCTTGCCAGGAGTACTTGAGGTTTTAGCCAGTTTTCTGCAATTAGTCAAATGATTGATCAGACTGGACTTGCCCACATTAGACCTACCTGTAAAAGCATACTCAGGAATTAAACGATCCGGACAGTCCATGACATTGGGACTGCTTTTTATAAACCTCGCTGATTTAATCACGATTGAAAATTTGCTAACATTTAGATAATGAGCTGGTTAATTCAACTTATTATTATGAAAAACATGACCGTAATACCTTACAAAGATAAGTCAGATGCAAAGAAGAAACAGGTTGCTGATATGTTTGATAGCATCTCTGGCAAATATGATTTTCTTAATCATTTTCTCAGCCTCGGCATTGATATTCGATGGAGAAAAAAAGCCATAAATTATTTAAAAAAAGATAAACCTAAACAAATATTGGATATTGCAACGGGAACAGGAGATCTTGCGATAGAAGCGCTTACCTTAAATCCGGAGAAAATCATAGGAGTTGATATTTCAGAGGGAATGCTAAATGTGGGTAGAGAAAAAATGAAGAAAAAAGGATACGATCAAATTATAAATATGCAATCGGGTGATTCGGAAAACCTCGATTTTGACGATAATAAATTTGATTCCATTATCGTTGCTTTTGGGGTGAGGAATTTTGAAAATCTAGAAAAAGGACTGACCGAAATGAACCGGGTGCTTAAGCCTGGTGGAAAAGCGGTGATCCTCGAATTTTCGAAACCTTCAATTTTCCCTTTTAAACAACTTTATAATTTCTATTTTCGCTGGATACTACCCAAAGTAGGAAAGCTTATATCAAAAGATTATGCAGCTTATTCCTACTTACCAGAGTCGGTAAACAAATTTCCGTATGGAAAAGATTTCTTGCGGATTCTGGAGGGTATAGGATTTAAAAATACTGAATGCAGACCGCTAACACTTGGTATCAGTTCCATCTATATAGGAGAAAAATAATTCTCGTATGCTTTGTCTTTTTAGGATGGCACAAGAGTTTATTTTCTCAGAACAACCCGACGGATAATCTCATCAATTATGAGAACCAATGGATTCATTATGGATTTCAGATAGGAATCCATACTTCTAAATACGTTACTAAATACTCAGATGTGTTTGTTACTCCGGCACTGGATACGGTCCATTCTATTATTCCCGGAAACTTAAGCGGATTTAAGTTGGGTTTTGTTATTAATATGAAGTTGATTCCATACCTGGATTTTCGGATACTGCCTACGGTAGGATTTTATGAAAACGACTTGACTTATAGATTTACCAATGGCTCTACTCAGCGAGAGCTTAAAGATGCGACCACGATAGAGCTTCCTATGCTGTTAAAGTATAAATCTGCCAGAAGAGGAAATCTTGCGATGTATTTGGTTTTCGGTGTAAACCCGTCATTAGAGGCCTCTGGAAAGAGTGATGAATCAAGTACGGAAGAAGGGCTTCAGTTAAAAGATTGGAACGTAGCAATTGATGTGGGAATTGGGCTTGATATCTTTTATAAATATTTCAAATTTTCTCCTGAAGTAAGATATTCTTACGGTTTAAGAAATATGTTAACTGATGACTCCCCTAATAATGATTCCAGCGTTGGACTGAAAAGATTAACCACTCAAAATCTGAGCCTCTTCATCACGTTTGAGGGAGGGCCAGACAGCAAAAACACCAAGAAGGCAGGAAAAATCAAGAGTAGAAAACGCAGGAAAATTAAAGATGATGGAAGGTAGGCCTATAGCGCTTATAACGGGGGCTACAAGTGGTATAGGTGAAGCTACAGCAAGGCTTCTATCTAAAAATTACGGCCTAATTATTTGTGGAAGAAGAAAAAGAAGACTTGAAGATCTTCAGGCAGAATTACGTGGCCCTTCTGCCCTTTTGTCCTTTGATGTAAGCATCAAGGAAGAAGTATTCGATGCGATTGATTCACTTTCAAATGAATGGAAAGAAATTGATGTTCTGATCAACAATGCTGGAAATGCACATGGACTGGATTTCATCCATGAAGGAAATATTGACGATTGGGATGCTATGGTAGATAGTAACGTGAAAGGCCTACTCTACGTTAGTAAGGCAATCCTTCCCGGAATGGTGTCAAGGAAAAAGGGGCATATCGTAAATATCAGTAGCATTGCAGGTTTAGAAGTCTATCCAAAAGGAAATGTCTATTGTGCTTCAAAACACGCGGTTGATGCCTTGACTAAAGGCATGAGACTAGACCTTAATCAACATGGAATTAAGGTGACCTCAATAGATCCTGGACTTGTTGAGACAGAATTTAGTGAAGTAAGGTTCAAAGGCAACAGTGAAAGAGCCAGGAATGTATATAAAAATTATACCCCATTAAAGGCAATAGATGTTGCAGAAACCATAGAATTTGTCCTTAACAGGCCATCTCATGTTATGATCGGAGACCTTTTGATTTTACCAACAGATCAAGCAAGTGCCACGATGGTGAATAAAAAGTCGGGCTAGCTTTTTTGAAAGTAGTATGATCTTCACATTTGCCTTATGCAAAAAATCCTTATTATAGGTGCCGGAAGATCATCTACATCTTTGATTAGCTACTTACTAAAAAATGCAATCCAGGAAAATTGGCATCTTACTATTGCTGAAAAAAACAAAAAAATAGCTGAAGAAAAAATCCATGGAAATCCATATGCTTCGGCTATTGGGTTTGATATATCCGATGATCAGAAGCTACAAACACTTGTAGTTGAAAATGATCTGGTTATTTCTATGTTACCCGCATCGTTGCACCTACTTGTAGCAAAAAAATGCGCAAAGATTGGTAGGCATTTTCTTACCGCATCCTACCTCAAAAAAGATATTCGTACGCTTCATATGCCATTCAAAAGAGCAGGTAAAACTGCGATCATGGAAATGGGCTTAGATCCAGGAATTGATCACATGAGCGCAATGAACGTTTTGGATAAACTCAGATCAAAAAATTATGAGCTTAAAGGCTTCGAAACATTTACCGGGGGGCTCGTAGCCGAAGAGTCTGTCGGTGATAATCCTTGGAAATATAAGTTCACCTGGAATCCTAGAAATGTAGTATTGGCAGGTCAAGGAACTTGTAAGTTCATCCAGGAAGGCAGATATAAGTATATCCCCTATCACAAACTCTTCAGAAGAACTGAAATGATTTACATCCCTGGCTATGGTTACTTCGAGGGGTATGCCAACCGGGATTCTCTCGCTTATCTCAATATCTATAACCTTCAAGGCATTAGCACTTTATACCGGGGGACTCTGAGAAGGCCAGGTTATTGTTCTTCATGGGATGTGTTCGTACAGCTTGGAGCAACGGACGACAGTTATGAGATGGAAAAGGTTTCTGAAATGACCCATAGACAATTTATCAATTCATTTCTATCATATAACCCATATGACTCAGTGGAATTAAAAGTAGCACACTACATGAATTTACCGGTAGATTCAGATGTCATGTTTCGGATGAGGTGGCTAGGTATCTTTGATGATGAGCCAGTAGGGTTAAAGAAGGGAACCCCCGCACAAATATTAGAACATATTCTTAAAAAAAAGTGGACTCTTCAAAAAGGAGAGAAAGACATGATCGTAATGTGGCATAAATTTAATTTCCTGGATCGTGGAACCGAAAGACAAATAGAATCGAGCATGGTCACACTGGGAGATGATGATTTGAATACAGCGATGGCTAAAACAGTAGGTCTACCTTTAGCTATTGCTGCGAAACTAATTCTGAAAGGAAAAATTGATTTACCCGGAATTCAAGTACCTATTACTAAGGAAATCTACCAACCTATATTAGAAGAGCTTTCAGAACTAGGATTGAACTTTAATGAAAGAGAAACTGATTTTCTGCTTGGGTAAACATGTACTTATACGATCGAATCAATTTCGGCTACGATTCCTATCTTAGAATATTGATTCTCTGGTGGTTTTTTGTAATTAGTGTCTGTGAGAAAACAGTATCTTTTGAAAGAAAACGATGTTTGGGCCAAAAGGCGGGTTTTTCAAAGGATTTTTCTATTCCACGTGTTACCTCATCTGAGCAGATAATACTCGAATTCGGGTTATCCAAAATTCAGATGAATTTTCAAAAAATTGAAAAATAGATTCCAAAGTATAAAATAGATTCAATTCATTCTTTTGCTAAAAATAAGCTGTAGGTGTCAGTAAGCGGGTTTTACGTCTTTTCTTAGAGACACTAATTAGCTCAATTAGCCTTATTGCGAATTTCATCTTTTTTCTATTCACCTTCAACAAAAGTTATTGAGTTTCGAAAGCGATCTATAGCATAATAGGCACCATAGATTCTTCATTCTTTTCCTTTCTTATCTACTGTTCGGATATTCCGAGTGAAACAGAGGCTAGCCTACATTATTCACCACATGAATTCGCGATAAACCACATCGGAGGGCCTATTCATCCTATGATGGGTATAGAAGGGCAGTGCCTCTGAATCGCTTACTCATTTCGCGAATTAATCTTTATAAATCAAGATCACAAAACGGCGACAACTCAGATTGTAAATGAGTTACAAAATCTATCATAAACAGTATCTAATCGTTAAGAACGGCCAAATTAAAATGATGAACTACCCTCCTCAAACACTTTATCTACTTTTAATCGAGACGATTCTGCCGCCCGAACTGCAAGTTGATCGCATCGCTCATTCTCCGGATGGCCAGCATGCCCCTTTACCCATTGAAAAGAAACATCATGTTTAGCAGAAGCTTTTAAATAACGTTCCCAAAGATCACGATTTTTCTTCTCCTTAAAATTCTTTTTAACCCACTTATTGAGCCATCCTTTGGTAATCGCATCAACCACATATTTACTATCTGATATTACTTTCACTTTCCAGCCTGGCTTCTTTATCGCCTCCAACCCAACAATTACAGCTAAAAGCTCCATCCTATTATTCGTTGTTTTTCTGAAGCCCTCGGAAAGCTCTTTTTCTTTGTTCCCGTATTTAAGAATAGTCCCATACCCACCAGGTCCCGGATTTCCTTTCGCTGCTCCGTCAGTATATATGATGATCATAAAGAAAATGATTTTGAAAATAAAAGAAAGACAATTCTAAAAGACCTTTCTCACCATAATCGCCGGCCTTCACAATTCTCAGATATAACCTACCAAAAGGTCTTAAATATTAGATAATTAAAGTAAATAAAAAGTAAATGAACAACTATATCAACCAAAGCAGTAAATATGGAATACTCTTCCCTAAGTAAGGTTAACCCGAAAATTAGGGTGTTATTCATTGAGATGAGGTAACACGTGGAATAGGAAAATCCTTTGAAAAACCCGCCTTTTAGCCCAACTCTTTTGTTACTCAAAATTTCAAAAGCTCCATTTACGACCAGTAAACTACGTTTTTGAAATGCTGAAAGCCTCGATTTGAACCAAAAATCCAGTTTTGCAAAGGACTCTCTGGGGTAATTGATTTCGAATGAGAAGACAACATCGTTCCCCAAATTTGAGGAATCAAAAATCATTAGTATGAAACTTTAAACTAATGTAAATCAATTACTTGAATCAATTCGCTATTATTTGTGGTGAATAATGCGAGTTAAGTGAACCATTTCATAAACGCACCTGCTATTAGGAGAAAGGCTAATGGAAAATAGAACTACTCTTTAATTCATTCAAACCCGCCTTAAAAACTGAAATCAATAGTAAGTATTAGTCCCTTTCCCAGGAATAAGCTAGATTAGTAGCTCTTTTGATTGCAAAAGACCTGGAAGGCGTAAGAGATGCTCTTTATTTTACTTTGTAGATTTGAGTGCTTCCATTACGGCATCTTAACAAGCGTATCTTTATAGATTAACATACCTATTTATTTTTTGAAATTGATTACTATTGAAACACTTCCGAGTTATACAATAATTGAAAATAGAATGAGAAGAATGCTTATAATTTCTTTTAAATTGAACATTGCAACTTCGCCTTAGTACTTATTAATATAAAACTAAATGCTGATCGAGTGCGTAAATGCATGGATATTCTTTCATTTTGTGGAAATTAAAAACGCAACATATACCAGAACATAACATCAACGACTTATAAATTGACGTTCGTCATTTTAAGAATCAAAAAGTTTAATGGACATGTACAAATTGATAAATAGTGCTTTTATGGTATTGTTTTCAGTGATTTTACTCGCTCAACCAGGCTGGAACTGGCCCGAGGATGAAAACCTTAAGTCACAGGCGATGGAAAAACAGGCCTATTACAAGCTTTTAATGGCTCAGAGTAAATTTAGCGAAGCCATGAAACCCCTAAATTGGCTTTATGAAAATAATCCTCAACTCAATACCTCTATTTATATAGACGGAGAGAAATGCCTGAAAGACATCGTACAGAAAACAGAAGAAAAGGATAGAGAAAAAAGGCTTCAAGACTCCATTCTTTGGTTGTATGATCAACGTTTAGAGTATTTTGATAATGATGCTAGTACGCTAGATAGAAAAGTTTACCAGGCTTTTCAGATGTATTACAAAGAGCCATCCAAGTATCCTATGCTTGTAGATTTGTATGAAAAGGCATACAAAGTAAATGGACCGGAAATCTCAGAATTTAATCTTAGCACCTATATGTTTCTGGCAAAACTTTACTACTCGCGAGATTCAAACAGTATGACAGCCGAAAAAGTACTAGACATTCATACCAGGATATCGGATATTATTGAAACAAAAAGCAAAAATGGCGGTAATAAAGAGCGCTTAAAAAAAGAACAGGATAAAACAGATGCTTACCTAAGTTCCATTGAAGGGATACTTACCTGCGAGTTCATAGCATCTAAATTGGTACCTAAGTTTAGGGCCAATCCAACAGATCTTTCTAATGCGAAAAAGATTTTTAAATATTCTCTTCAGGCGAAATGCACAGATCAGCCTTATTTTCTCGAAGCTAGTGAGCCGGTATTTAATGAACAACCTTCTTTTATTTTGGCAAATGCTATCGGAAGTAAATACCTGGCAAGTGGTGAACTAGATAAAGCACAGGAATACTACTTAGAAGCGTCACAACTAGCTGTAAATGCCGATGATAAACATACCGTTTTAATGGGATTAGCTTCGATAAACAGTAAAAAAGGTAATAAAACAAAGGCAAGATCTCTAGCCTATGAAGCACTAAGTGCTAAACCTGGAAGTTCTGAAGCATATAATATAATTGGTAATCTTTATTTTACTAGCTTTGACGACTGTGCCGGCGGAAAAAGTAAGGTTTTAGACAGAGCGGTATTTATTGCTGCATATGAAATGTATGTAAAAGCAAGAAATTCCGCTCAGATGAAAGCGGCTAAAGATCAGTTTCCTTCCATAGAAGAAATCTTTAGTGAAAACTTTGAAGAAGGTCAAAACGTAACTATTGAATGCTGGATCAATGAGACGGTTGCACTTAAAAGAAGAGATCAATAATTTATCAACCAACCTACAAAAAAGCCCATCCGTGATTGGATGGGCTTCATAAATTTACTTACTAACTAACCTTAAATGATTAACAACCACCTACAAATAATTGTTAGAAATTAATTCAAAATTTATTCTAGCTGGATTCAGAATTGCAGGCTATCCCTATTAAATTTTTTAGTAATAGTGTATCCTGTTATCATAACTATGCATACGTTTAAATTCAAATTCAAAAAAATCTTTTATAGTCACTCAAGTTTCCCGGGTACGAATAAATCAAACCAGTGGGATATGATCTATATTAATTTATGATAGTTATGAACATTGAGATGAATTATAGGACCCGTTACCATAAATGGTAGAACAAATAATAATAGTTGTGAAGATGTCTCATGGAAAATTGTAATAGTTAGTGCTTTTGGAGCGGGTATTACGTCTAATGTAAGATACGGATTACCGGCAAAAAAGCTGGAGCAACAGCAACGTTAGTAATAAGTAATGCCGTAGTAGGCAGGCATAGTTTGAAGGCATTGCCGGGTTTAGTATAGGGTTTATTGGTGGAGCAGTAGTAGCTGGAATTCCTCAATTGATGAAAGAATTGATGAAAGGCAAAAAATTCCTGAAAAAATATTTTGTGTTGAAAATGAAGAAAAGAAAGGAGGTTTTTGGTATTATTCCTACAGATTGTGAAGCAATTCATTGTTTCACAAAATGACGCGGCAATGGAATCCTAATGAATAGAATTGGTCCGTCTAGATCCAATTTTACATTTTACAATGTGACAAGTCGATTTCAATAATTAGTGTCTCTAAGAAAACAGTATCTTTTGAAAGAAAACGATGTTTTTAGCTCATAGAGCGTGTTTTTGAGATTTCGATATGCAAATAGTCATTGAATCTCTTTGAGAGATTTTAACAATAAAGCAATAAAATCATAGGGTCACTTTCGATTCATTCAAAATTCAGATGAATTTTTAAAAAATTGAGAAACCGATACCGAATTATAAAATAGATTCAATTCATTCTTTTGCTAAAAAACTACGTTGTAGGATTCAGTAGCGTGTTTTTCGTTTTTTCTTAGAGACACTAATCAATTAAATAATGAAGTATAATATTCTGGCTAGTATCGTTTGTACTATCATTTTTTTCTTTATTATCATAGATTCATCAATTAATGATAGAACATTTATAATTGATATTTCTATTTCTATTTTTTGTGGCGTGTGCATGTATTTTATTGGTACTTTTTCCGATAAAATAGTTCCGCGTATTGTAAATAAAGTACTAAGAAAAAAGACCAAAAACAGGTAATCAGCAAAGCTTAGTAGTTGGCTCGTAATTTAAAATTACAGCAAACTCAAAAAGGAATAAATCAAAAGTTGATTTATTCCTTTTTATATCTACCATGTATGTAGCCAGAGATAAACTCAGTATCTGTGGACATGATAACAAAAAAACAAATAGTTGGAGTGATCAGCAAGCTCCATCAAGCATTCTCAGTTGACTGGACGAAGGATGCCACACTACGCAAGGAAATAACTATCAAACCCATGGTTAACCGCATTATTCACCCCAAATAGTGACGGGTTGATTCAAGTAATTGATTTACTGTAGTTTTATATTCATACTTAATGATTTTTGATTCCTCAAATTTGGGGAACGATTTTGTCCTCTCATTCAAAATCAATTACCTCAGAGAATCCTTTTGCAAAACCGGATTTTTGGTTCCAATCGAGGCTTTCAGAATTTCAAAAACGTAGTTTACTAGTCGTAAATGAGGCTTTTAAAATTTTGAGTAACGAAGAGTTGGGCCAAAAGGCGGGTTTTGCAAAGGATTCTCCTATTCCACGTATTACCTCATCTCAATGAATAACACCCGAATTTTTCGGGTTAAGTCACCAGCCCTCCTTGATAATACCAAGTCTCAGGTTCCCATACGTGTCCCTAAAATGAAGATCGTTACCTAATTGATAGTCCCAGTTAAAAAAGAAAAGCCAATTGTTCCCTGTATAGTTTTTATTACGTCTTTTGGTATCCTGATTTGGAATTAC